>JAXMKZ010000034.1 GCA_034370385.1 Coriobacteriia bacterium | reverse complement strand
CGGTCGAGCGCTCCTTCGCAGATGCCAAGGAGCTCCACGGACTCAGATACTGCAGGATGCGGGGGATCGAGCGGGTCTCAGAGCAGTGCCTGCTGACCGCAGCGGCCCAGAACATCAAGAAGTTGGCTTTCGCGCTCACCTGAGGGCCGAAAGGGGCCTCTCCGCCGAAGCGCTGCGCCCGCGAATTGCCCGCAACCTCCTCGATTCCGCCCCAGAAGACCGCAAACCCCCGTCGACCCGGAGATCGGCGGGGGTTTGTCAGCAGTCTGACGAGGGCCCCGCATGCGGGGCCCTCGTTTCGTTATCCACAGCGTATTGCGGCTACTCCAGGTAGTCCTTCAGCCTGCTCGACCGGCTGGGGTGGCGGAGCTTGCACAGCGTCTTACTCTCGATCTGCCTGATCCGCTCACGCGTGACGCCGAACTCGCGCCCGACCTCTTCGAGTGTGCGCGGGTGGCCGTCGATCAGACCGAATCGCAGCTCGATGACCTTGCGCTCGCGCTCCATCAGGCCATCAAGCACCTTGCCCAGCTGCTCTTGCAGCATCGAGAAGCTCGCCGCATCCGGCGGCACGACCGCCTCGCCGTCTTCAATGAAGTCACCGAGCTGGCTGTCTTCCTCTTCGCCGATGGGCGTCTCGAGACTGACCGGCTCCTGACTGATCTTGAGAATCTCGCGAACGCGCTCAGCGGTCATCTCCATCTTCTCGCCGATCTCGTCAGGCGTGGGCTCGCGTCCGAGCTCCTGGAGCAGCTGCCGCTGGATGCGAATCAGCTTGTTGATGGTCTCGACCATGTGAACCGGGATACGGATCGTGCGAGCTTGGTCGGCAATGGCACGGGTGATGGCCTGGCGAATCCACCAGGTGGCGTAGGTAGAGAACTTGAAGCCTTTGGTGTAGTCGAACTTCTCGACTGCGCGAATCAGGCCGAGATTGCCTTCCTGAATGAGGTCAAGGAAGAGCATCCCCCGTCCGACGTAGCGCTTGGCGATAGAGACCACCAGACGAAGGTTCGCCTCCACGAGCTGCTGCTTGGCGTCGATTCCGACCTGTTCGACCCGGTGCAGGCGCCGTTTCTCAGCGCGGTCGAACGGGCTCCCGGAGTCCTCAGCATCATCAAGCCGCGCGGCAGCCTCAAGCCCGGCCTCGATCTTCATCGCCAGGTCGATCTCTTGTGCGGCCGTCAGGAGCGGCACCTTGCCGATCTCCTTGAGGTACATCCGCACAGGGTCGCCGGTGAGCGGAGCGAGAGCGGATGCGTCGGTGACGCGCTTCTTGGGCTTCTTCTTCGCCTTAGCCGCGGGCTTGGGCAGTTCGGCTTCAACCGCTTCGACCGCCGCCACGTCCGGGTCGACTTCGTCGGTTTCGGATTCAACGGGCTCGGCGACGTCTGCCTCCGCTGCGGCGACGACATTGGCAACCTCGTCGGCGTCGATCACGTGCGACGGGTCCTCGACGATGTCGATACCGGACTCCTTGATATGCGCATAGACCCGATCGACGACATCGTCGCTCAGATCGAGGGCGCCCAGTCCGTCCTGGATCTCCTCGTCAGTGACGTTTCCCTTGGCGGCGCCGGCCTGCAGGAGGCTCAGCACCTCAGGAATGACCGCCAGCTCGGGAGGCAGCGGCGGACGCTTCACGCGCGGCTTCGCGGCAGGCTTCGCCGCGGGCTTGGCTGCCGCCGGCTTCGCTGCCGCTGCTGGCTTCGCCGCGGTCTTCGCTGCAGGCTTCGCGGCGGGCTTCGCGGCAGGCTTGGCCGCCGGCTTGGCCGCCGGCTTCGCGGCGGGCTTCGCTGCGGGCTTGGCCGCTGGCTTCGCGGCGGGCTTGGCCGCCGGCTTGGCCGCAGGCTTCGCGGCGGGCTTCTTCGCAGGTCCGGGCTTCTTCGCCGGAATCTCGTCGGGCTTCTCGGTCACGCTTCTCCTCACAGAGTACGGACGTTCAGGTCCTTCTGGATCGCTTCAGGGTGTCCAGCTGACGCTGCATCTCTGACACTTCCCTGAATATCTCGTCATATCGAGCCGGGTCCTTGACTACTTCCTCGCTACGGGCCAGACCCTTCGCTGCCGCAATTCGCCTCTCCAAGGCAAACTCCTTGAGACTGGACTCAAGCGAATCGAACAGCGCTTCCGGTTCAATACCCGAATCACGCGCCTCTGCGGCTCCCAGGACCGTACTAGCACCGGTCACTCGCTGCTCTATGAGCTCGATCATCTCGCCCGATGTCGTTGCGGGCGGAGCCTCCAAAACAGCTTCGAGCATCCGAATATAGAACACGTCGGACACGAGCCCTTCAGCAAGCAATTCTTGTGCCCTCCCCCGCAGCGAGGGCGTCCTCACGAGCAAGGCTACGGTGTCTCGCTCAGCCTTGGCCTCGCCCGAAACCGGCGGCTGAAGCCCTGACTTCGATCGTGGTGCAACCGCGGCCACCTCTTCAGCCTGCCTCGGACTGGCCGTCGCCTTGCCGATCGCACGCTTCACCGTGGTGAAGTCCGCGAACAGTCTATCCGCAATGTAGTTAGCGTAGTCATCCGCGAGGATGGAATCTTTGACGGGCGCGAGCACGGCAGCAGCCTCGGTCAGCGCACGGGCGCGTTCCTCGGGACGATCAAGGTCCCACCGTGCCAGCCGACGGTCGATGGCAAACTGCAACAGCGGCTCCGCGGCTGCAACGACCGAGCCCAGCGCGTCAACGCCCTGCGCAGCCACATAGTCCGCGGGGTCGGTGCCACTGGGCAGCATCGCCACCAGAAGATCCACGCGGCCGCCACCCGCCTCGGGGGTGAGCGTCCGGTCGACGAACTCCACCGCGCGATCCGCGGCTCGCATACCGGCCTCATCGCCGTCGAAGAGGTAGACCACCCTGCGGGCGAATCGCCCGAGTAGTCGCACGTGCTGCTGCGTCAGAGCCGTGCCTAGAGTCGCCACAGCGTTTTGGACACCCGCCTCGTGCAGTGCGATCACGTCCGTATACCCCTCGACCACCACGGCATCCCCGCTTGACGTGATCGCGGCCTTGGCGCGCTCGATGCCGTACATGTTGGCCGACTTGTGAAAGACCGGCGTATCGTTGGTATTGAGGTATTTGGGTTCGCCGGTGCCCACGACGCGCCCTCCGAAGGCCACGATGCGCCCCTGGATGTCGGAGATCGGGAACATCACACGCTCGTAGAATCGATCCTTGAGCGAGGCGTCGTCGCCCCGTAGGGCCACGTTGGCGTCCACCATCTCTTCAGGGGTGAAGCCCGCCTGGGTCAGGTGTCGAACCAACGAACCCCGCCCGAGCGAGAAACCCAGCTGCCACCGCTTGGCCACTTCGCTGCCAAAACCCCGGTGCTTCAAGTACTCTCGGGCCTTGGTCGCCCCCTGCTCACGCGATCCGACCAGCGACTTATGGTAGAAGTCGGCGCTCTCGGCAAGAACCGCGTACAGGCGATCCTTGTAGCCCCGAGGCACTCCCCCCTCGGACTCATGGATCTCCACCCGGGCCCTATCGGCGAGCAGCCGCACGGCGTCAGGAAAGTCCATGCTCTCCATACGCATGAGGTAGCCGAAGGCGTCGCCGTGCGCACCGCAACCGAAGCAATGCCAGTCCTGCCGCCCCGGATCAACCTTGAAGCTCGGCGTCTTCTCGCCGTGGAACGGGCAGTTGCCCCAGAACAGACGCCCTTTCTGCTTCAGAGGCACGCGCTCTGCGACGAGCGAGACAAGGTCAGTGGCATCACGCACGCGCGCGACGTCTTCGTCACTGATGCGACCCACTCGACCCCCTCTCACATGTCACCGTTCCCCGGGCGCAGCGCACCTACACACCCGCCCGTCGAGACGACGAGGCTCCCGGGCACCTCGCGGCACCCGGGAGCACCCGGCGATCAGCAGTACTGGTTACGCAGATCTAGCGGCCCAGGAACCCGCCACCCAAGGAGATGAACAGGGGCACGAAGACCAAACTCACGACGGTCATGAGCTTGATGAGGATGTTCATCGACGGACCGGAGGTGTCCTTGAACGGATCGCCCACGGTGTCGCCGACGACGGCGGCCTTATGGGCATCAGAGCCCTTGCCGCCGTGCTTGCCACCCTCGATGTACTTCTTCGCGTTGTCCCACGCGCCACCGGCGTTGGCCATGAAGATTGCCAGCAGGAATCCTGTCACCAGCGATCCAGCGAGAAGACCGGTGAGCATGTCCACCGAGACCATACCCACAAGGAGCGGAGCGGCCACGGCGATGACGCCGGGGACGACCATCTCGCGCAGGGAGGCCTTGGTCGAGATGTCGACACAGGCGGCGTAGTCCGGCTTGCCGGTGCCTTCCATGATGCCGGGAATCTCGCGGAACTGGCGGCGGACTTCCTCGATCATCGAGAAGGCCGCGCGGCCCACAGCGTTCATCGTCAGAGCGCCGAAGAGGAACGGCAGCATGCCACCGATGAACAGGCCCACGATGACGTACGGATTGTCGAGTCCCATGTTCATCACGATACCGCCGGCGGCGAGCTGCGTGCGGAACGCCACGAACAGCGCCAGGGCGGTGAGACCGGCCGAGCCGATCGCGAAGCCCTTGGCGATGGCGGCCGTCGTGTTGCCGACGCTGTCGAGCGAGTCGGTGATCTTGCGGATCTCCGGACCCATGTGCGCCATCTCGGCGATACCGCCGGCGTTGTCGGCGACGGGGCCGTAGGCGTCCACGCCCACCGTGATGGCGATGATCGAGAGCATACCCAGCGCGGCGAGGCCGATGCCGTAGATGCCGCCGCCCGGGGCTGCGGCTTCACCAGCGAGGAACGAGACGATGATGCCGGCGCACACGACGAAGATCGGCGCAGCGGTGGACATCATGCCGGTACCCAGACCCGCGATGATGTTCGTAGCCGCCCCGGTCTCGGACGCCTCAGCGATCTTCTGAGTGGGACGGAAGTGATCCGAGCAGAAGTACTCGGTGATCTTGCCGATGGCGATACCGGCGGCAAGGCCCGCGACGACCGCGCCGAAGAACCACATGCGGGCGGGGTCTGAGCCCTCACGGCTGGACCAGTGCCAGAACAGGAAGCCCATGGCACCCAGCTGGAGGGTGGCCGCCACGTAGGTGCCCATGTTGAGCGCCTCGTGAAGGTTGGCACCTTCCTTGGCGCGGACGGCGAACAGGCCGAAGATCGACGTCACGATGCCGACAGCGGCGATCAGCAGCGGCGCGGTGGCGCCGTAGCGGAAGTCCATGGAATCGAACCCGGTGGTCATGCCCCACAGCGAGATCGCAAGGACGACCGGCGCCAGGATCGAGCCCACGAACGACTCGAACAGGTCGGCGCCCATGCCGGCCACATCGCCGACGTTGTCACCGACGTTGTCGGCGATGACTGCAGGGTTGCGCGGATCGTCCTCGGGGATACCGGCCTCGACCTTGCCCACGAGGTCGGCGCCGACGTCAGCCGCCTTCGTGTAGATACCGCCACCCACACGCGCGAACAGCGCGATCGAGCTCGCGCCCATCGCGAAGCCGTTGACGATGAAGACGTTCTCGGCCGGATTCGTCCCGGTGAGGAGCATGGTGATGATCCACAGTGAGATACCACCCAGCCCGAAGGAGGCTACGGTGAGTCCCATCGTAAGACCGGAACGGAAGGCGACGTTGAGGGCCTTGTGGATGCCCTCGGTTGCCGCCTGCGCGGTACGGGCGTTCGCCCTGGTCGCGACGTACATGCCGAAGTAGCCGGCAGCCGCGGACAGGATGGCTCCTGTCAGGAATGCGACCGCTGTGAGCGGCGGCATCGCGGGAACGACCACGATGATGACCGCGACCACGATCGCGAAGATCGCAAGGACTCGATACTCACGCAGCAGGAACGCCAGTGCGCCCTCCTGTGTCGCCTTCGAGATCTCCTGCATCTTCTCGTTGCCCGGATCCTGCTTGAGAACCCAAGTCGCCAAGTAGATCGCGACCCCGATTCCCAGTGCAGCGGATGCGGGCGCGAGCCATGCTATCCAATCAGCCATGAATGTGCGTCTCCCTTCCCGGTTGTTGCATGCGCAAGCGCGTCTATGCGCTCCGCCCCTCGATGCTCACGCGATGATATACGACCGTCCATGGTGCGGCAACACAGAAGAAACACACTCACGCCCGCCAGCGGCTGGGCACCATGATCTCTTGGAAGGTTCGGATGGCGAAGCGGTCCGTCATACCCGAGACATAATCAGTGACCGCCTGCACCAGCCCGTCGTCGTCATCCGGCTGTTCGTCCACCGGCAGATCGCCCGGGTTCGCGAGGTAGTGCGCGAACAGCGTCCGCACGACGCCATACGCTTTGGGCTCCTCGGCTTTGGCCGCGCTGGAGAGATAGACGTTGTCGAAGAGGAAGCTCCGGAGCTCGAGCATCGCAGACATCACGGGGTCGCTCATGGTGATGACGTCGGAATCCTCGCTCGTCGCGACGAGGTCCTCGACCAGCGTCGTTATGCGCTGAGCATGAGTGTGCCCCAAGACGTCCGTGGGTCGGGCCGGCAGTTCTTCTTCGGTCAGCACGCCGGCCCTGATCGCGTCGTCGACGTCGTGATTGACGTAGGCGATGCGGTCCGCGATGGCGACGATCTGGCCCTCAAGAGTGGCCGCGCGTTCCGAGCCGGTGTGGCAACGGATGCCGTTTCGGACCTCCCACGTGAGATTCAGCCCCCGCCCCTCGTACTCGAGGTGCTCTACGATGCGCAGGCTCTGGAGGTTGTGCTTGAACGGATGCGGGACGCAGGGGTAGACGTCCCCGATCTCCTCAAGCGCGTGGCACAGCGCGTCCTCACCCGTGTGACCGAAGGGGGTGTGCCCCAGGTCGTGACCCAGCGCGATGGCCTCCGTGAGGTCCTCGTTCAGCCGCAATGCACGGGCGATCGACCGCGCGATCTGAGCGACCTCCAGGGTGTGTGTGAGTCGGGTCCGGTAGTGGTCGCCTTCAGGCGCCAGGAAGACCTGCGTCTTGTGCGAGAGGCGCCGAAACGCCTTGCAGTGGATGATGCGGTCGCGATCGCGCTGGAAGTCGGTGCGGTAGGTGTCCTCGCCCACCGGGCGCTCGCGCCCCCGCGTGGCGTCCGAGAACGCGGCCCTCACCGAGAGCGTCGCGCGCTCGCGGGCCTCCCATGTCGCACGTATGGTCATCAGCGATCGATCCCTTTCTAGAGCGGTCACGCGAAACGAGCGGGCCGAAACGTCACAGCGGCCACACCAGTCGCGCCGCGCCGACCAGCACGGCGGAGAACAGTCCCGCGGCAAACCAGACGTGGCGCGTGTTCAGTCGACGGAAGATCCCTACCGAGACCGCCGCGGGAACGAACCCGTACGCGAGCCCAGCCACCAGGGAGGCACCGACCGAAAGGAAGCCTTCGAGCGACATCTGGGGACCAGCGGACGTCGCCACATCGTACACGGCGACTATGACACCGCAGGCAGCGAGCGCAAACACGAAATGACGCCAGTACGGCACGAAGGCACGCGAGCGCCCTTGAATGAGGGGCGATCCCGCCGCCTGCCAAAGCCTCGTGCCTCTCACGTCAGTCCCCTCTTGCACGAAGGGCCCGGCTGTGTGGCCGGGCCCTTCCATTGATTCTCTACGCGTTACCCGCTCCCCCGGCCTGCAGAGCGGCTTGGGCGGCCGCCAACCTGGCCAGCGGCACCCGGTAGGGTGAGCAGCTCACATAGTCGAGCCCGATCTCGAAGAAGATGTGCACGGATTCCGGGTCTCCACCGTGTTCGCCACACACTCCCAGTTTGATCGTGGGATTGACGCTGCGGCCCTTCTCGCATCCGATCTTGACCATCGTGGCCACGCCGTCGTCGATCGTCTCGAACGGGTTGCGGAGAAGCACCTTGCGCTCCAGGTATCGCGGCAGGAACTTGCTCTCGATGTCGTCGCGCGAGAAGCCGAACGTGGTCTGAGTGAGGTCGTTGGTGCCGAAGCTGAAGAAGTCGGCCACTTCACCGATCTCATCAGCGGTCACAGCCGCCCGCGGCAGCTCGATCATGGTCCCGATCGGGATGTCCACAGCGACGCCCTGCTCGGCGGAGACATCGGCGATGACCTGTACGCTCTCGGCCCGCAGCATCTCGAGCTCCGCCTTGACGCTGACAAGCGGGATCATGATCTCGGGGCGCGGGTCCTTGCCGGCCTTCTTGAGCTCGCACGTGGCGATCGTGATAGCCCGAACCTGCATCGCGTACAGCTCGGGATGCATGATGCCCAAACGGCATCCGCGCAAGCCCAGCATGGGGTTCATCTCGACCATCGAGTCGATCTGCGCGAGGAGCTTGCGCTTAGCCACCAGCTCAGCTGCCGGCGCGCCCGACAGTTCGGCGCGCACGATCTCGACCTCCAGCTCGCGCGGAGAGTCGAGGAACTCGTGCAGCGGCGGGTCGAGCAGACGAACGGTGACAGGCAGGCCGTCCATAGCCTCGAAGATCCCGAGGAAGTCGCCGACCTGCGCATCCAAGAGCTCCTTGAGGGCTTGATCGCGTACGCCGTCGCCCTCTTCGGCGAGGATGAAGCGCTGGAGGATGTCCTTGCGGTCGCCCAGGAACATGTGCTCGGTTCGGCACAGTCCGATACCTGCCGCACCGAACTTGCGGCCGAGGGCCGCGTCGTCAGGCGTATCGGCATTGGCGCGAACGCCCATCGTACGGAACTCATCGGCCCACGCCAGGATCTCGTCGAAGTCGCCCGTGACCTCCGGCTCGACCAGAGAGACCGCACCCAGAACGACGATTCCGGTCGTGCCGTCGATTGAGATCAGGTCACCCTCGTGCAACTCGACGTCGGAGCCGGCGAAGCGGGCCACCTTGGCCTCGGCATCGATCTTGAGCTTCTCGACGCCGCACACACAGGGCTTGCCCATGCCGCGAGCGACGACCGCCGCATGGCTCGTCTTGCCGCCGTGGCTCGTCAAGATGCCCTGCGCCGCGTCCATGCCCGCCAGATCGTCGGGGTTGGTCTCCCACCGTACGAGAATCGCCTTTCGACCCTCGGCTTTAGCGGCCACCGCATCGGGGCTCGAGAACACGACCTCGCCCACCGCGGCACCCGGACTCGCATTGAGCCCCTTGGCAACCACGTCGTAGGTGGCCTTCGTGTCGAACTGAGGGTGAAGGAGCTGATCGAGCTGGCTCGGATCGATGCGCGTGACGGCTTCCTCGCGCGTGATCATGCCTTCCTTGACCATGTCGATAGCCACCTTGAGCGCAGCGCGCGCGGTCCGCTTGCCCACGCGGGTCTGGAGCATCCACAGCGTGCCCTGCTCGATGGTGAACTCGATGTCGCACATGTCGCGGTACTCAGACTCGAGCTTAGCGAACACCCCGTCGAGCTCAACGCCGGCCGCCTCGAGTCCCGCTACCGTCTTGAGCTCGCTGATTGGACGCGTGATGCGGATGCCGGCAACGACATCTTCGCCCTGCGCGTTGGTGAGGAAGTCACCGTAGTACTCGTTGGTGCCGTCGGCCGGGTTGCGCGTGAAGCCGACGCCGGTTGCGGAGGTCTCGCCCTTGTTGCCGAAGACCATCGTCTGGACGTTGACGGCGGTGCCGAGGTCATCGGCGATCTTCTCCATCTGGCGGTAGTAGACCGCCCGATCGTTCATCCAGCTTCTGAAGACCGCCTCGATCGAAAGGTGAAGCTGCGAAGCCACGTCTTGCGGGAAGGCGACCGTGCCGCCGACGGCAAGCGACGGGAACGCGTCAGCCGAAACATGCTTCGAGACGATGGCCTTGAAGGTATCCACCAGTTCGCGAAGGTGCTCGGAAGACAGGTCGGTATCGCTCGCGGCGCCGCAGTCCAGTTTCATCCGAGTGATGGCGTTCTCGAAGAGGTCTCCCTCGACGTCGAGCACCACCTTGGAGAACATCTGGATGAAACGCCGGTAGCTGTCCCACGCGAAACGCTCGTTGCCCGTCTGCGCGATCAGCCCCTGAATTGAGGTGTCGTTGAGCCCCAGGTTGAGAACCGTGTCCATCATGCCCGGCATCGAGAACGGTGAGCCCGAGCGCACCGACACGAGCAGAGGGTCGTTGTCGTCCCCAAGGCGCTTGCCCATCTTGGCCTCAAGGGCAGCCACGTGGGCGGCGATCTCCTCAGACAACCCGGCGGGAAACGCCGGGGGCGTGGCGTGGTAGTACTCCATGCATGCCTGACAGGTGATGGTGAAGCCGGGCGGAACGGGCAGACCCATGTTGGCCATCTCGGCCAGGTTCGCACCCTTGCCGCCGAGTATGAACTTCATGGACTTGTTGCCCTCAGTGGTCCCCCCACCGAATGCGAACACGCGCTTGGTCTCGGACAACGTTATCTCCCTCATCCGTTCGGGGCCAGCGTGACCTCGAATCATACCGTAGTCGTTTCCAACGTGTAACGCGCCGAACGCGGCCTGCGGCCGTTGTCTCTTCAGTCCCCTACCCTCTGGCCGCCCTCCACCTGGCGCACGATCTCCTGCGCTGCCTCTTCGACAGCGCGGTTGTCGGTGTGGACGACGATGCACCCGATACACCTCATCAGCGCACGCGCCTCCTCGAGCTCCTTCTCCACCGCCTCGCGCTCAGCGTAGCCCCGGACGACTGCGCCGATCTCTCGCATGCGTACTTGGCGAATGTCGAGCAGGACGTCAACACTGGTGACCAGCCCGAAGACCTTCCTCGGATCGACCTCGAAGAGCTCGGGCGGAGGTGCCATGCCAGGCGCGAGCGGGATGTTGGCCACCCGCCAGCCCTTGAACGCCAGATACATCGACAGGGGAGTCTTGCTCGTGCGCGACACACCGATGAGCACGATGTCGGCCTCGGCAAGCCCCTCGGGATTTCTGCCGTCATCGTGCTTGACAGCGAACTCCATCGCCTCGATACGGTCGAAGTAGTCGGCATCGGTCCTGCGAATCCCTCCGGCCTCGCCGGTAGGGGCCAGACCCGTGACGCGTTCGATGAGTACGACGGAAGGTCCGAGCAGGTCCACTCCGTTGACGCCCTCTGCGCACAACTGCTCCATCTCGGCGCGAAGCGACGCATCCACCAGCGTGTAGAAGAAGATGCAGTGATGTCCGCAGTGGGACCTGACCTCTTCGCGAAGCTGCTCGGCCGTGTGGATCTTGGTCAAACGTTCGATTATGAAGGCGTTCTCGGCAAACTGAGCAGCGGCTGCGCGCGCGACCATCTCGCCCGTCTCGCCCAGCGAGTCCGAAATCACATGAATCGAGATCGACTCGGGCACCGTCAGCCGGCCAGACGCCCGAAATCGGCGAACGTCTCGAAGAGGGCGACGAAGCGGTTGAGAAGCCTCAAGCGGTTCTCCCGCTTCTGGACGTCCTCGTCCATGACCAGAACAGCCTCGAAGAACGCATCGATCGGTGTACGAAGACCGGCGTAGGAGTCGAGCAACGCCGAGTACGCGCGCTGTTCAACGAGCTGGTCCGCTTCGGCCCCGGCACTGTCGAGCGCGTCGGCGAGCGCGATCTCCTCAGCACCCATGATCTCTCGCTCGTAGGCAACGCCGAGTTCTGGCTTGGCTAGATTCCTCGCACGAGTGAACGCGACTGACAGGTTCTCCATGGCATCGCTCGACGCGCGAAACGACGTGAGCGCCTCGCAACGAGCCAGTGCGTCCGCCGGATCGTCGGCAGCCACCGCAAGCACCGCGCTCACCGTGTCGTAGGCATGACCCCGATCGCGCAGAATCGTCTCGAATCGCCCGACGAGAAACTCCCTCACGGCGCTGCCCACTGCGTCGGTGTCGAACACGACGGAGGAGCTCAGTGGCTCAAGCGCCTCGGTGATGAGGACCTGGAGCGTGATCGGCGTGCCCGAGATCATCATCTGCAGGATTCCGATGGCGGCTCGCCTGAGCGCAAAAGGATCCGAGGTGCCCTTCGGAGGCATCCCCGCGGCGAAGATCCCACAGATCGTGTCGGCCTTGTCTGCGATGGAGACGAGCCGGCCGGCGATCGTCGTGGGCGGCGCATCGCCCGCGAAACGAGGGCGGTAGTGCTCTTCGATGGCCACAGCAACCTGCGCCTCTTCGCCCGCCGCCAGCGCGTAGTAGCGGCCCATGGTCCCTTGCAGGTCGGTGAACTCGACGACGCAGTTCGTCACCAGATCGGCCTTGGCGAGGTGCGCGGCGCGCACGGCGAACGCAGCCTCATCGGCAGGAGCATCCACCATCACGGCGAGTCGTGCCGTCAGCCGCTCGACGCGCGCCACCTTGTCGGCAGAGGTGCCCAGCTTCTCCTGGAACACCACCGTGTCGAGGCGCGTCAGCCACTGCTCAAGCGGCACCGCCAGATCCTCACGGTAGAAGAATGCCGCATCCGACAGGCGCGCGCGGATCACCCGCTCGTGACCGCGCACGATCGACACCGTCTGGCCCGGCGCCCCGTTGTGAGCGACGAGGAACCGATTGTCGAGCGAGCCGTCGGCGCGCTCCAGGGGAAAGTAGCGCTGGTGCGAGCCCATTGCGTGCTCGAGCATCTCGCGCGGTACCTCAAGGAACTCCTCATCGAACGTGCCGACGGCCACCGTGGGCCACTCCACCAGATTGACCACCTCGGCAAAGGTCTTGTCGGGAACCACGGCTCGCGCGTCATGCTCTGTCGCCGCAGCAGCGATACCCTCGCGTAGAACCTTCGCCCTGAGCTCGTGATCCACCAGCACGCATCCCGCCTCGAGCTTCTCGGTGTACTCCCACGCGGCAGTGAGCTCGATCGGCTCCGGCCGCAAGAAGCGATGCCCGTACGTCGTGCGTCCTGAGGTGAGTCCTGCGAAGGCGACCTCGATCACGTCGGTGCCGTACAGGCACAACAGCCAACGCACCGGCCGCGGGAAACGCGCGGTGCCGTGTCCCCACCGCTGCGCTTTCGCCCACTCGAGGTTCTCGGCTACCCGGGAAAGCAGCCCCGGGAGAACCTCGCTCGTGGGTCCGCCGGTCGTCTCGACCGTGGCGTAGACATACTCGCCGCTCTCGTCTGAGCGAACCTCAAGCGCACTGACATCCACACCCTTACCACGGGCGAACCCGATGGCCGCGGGTGTCGGGGCACCATCCGCACCGAACGCGGCCTTGGCCGAGGGGCCCTTCGCCACGGTCACTGCGTCTGACTGCTGTTCGGACAGGTCGGTCACAAGAACCGCAAGGCGGCGCGGCGACGCCAGCACCGCGATTCCGTCGTAGCCGAGGCGCGCATCATCAAGCGCCTTGGGTATGGCCACCTGCAGCTGCTCGATGGCCGCGTACACGGCGCTTGAAGGAAGTTCCTCGGTGCCGATCTCGAAGACAAGCTGACGGGCGCTCACGATGCATCACCACCCTTCGATGCTTCCGCATCGCGGGCATCGTCGTCCTGCGGGGGCGCGATGAGATCGATGTAGGCCGCGCAGCACGCTTTGGCCAGTGCGCGTACGCGCAGTATGTAGCCCTGACGCTCGGTGACACTGATAGCGCCGCGCGCGTCGAGCAGGTTGAAGGCGTGGCTGCACTTGAGCACGTAGTCGTACGCGGGAAGGACGTAGCCGGCATCCAGAGTGCGCTTGCACTCGCCTTCGTACGTGGTGAACAGCGAGAGCAGCATGTCCACATCGGCCACCTCGAAGTTGTATGCGGAGTACTGCTGTTCGTTTCGCAAGAACACGTCCCCGTAGGTGAAAACCGTCCCGTCAGGAGCCTTGGACCACACAAGGTCGTAGACGCTGTCCACTCCCTGGATGTACATGGCGAGGCGCTCGATTCCGTAGGTGATCTCAGCGGGAACGGGGCGGCACTCGAACCCGCCCACCTGCTGGAAATAGGTGAACTGCGTGCACTCCATGCCGTTGAGCCAGACCTCCCACCCCAGACCCCAGGCGCCCAGTGTCGGAGACTCCCAATCGTCTTCCACAAGGCGGATATCGTGCTCCGCAGGCTCGATACCGATGGCGCGCAGGGAGTCGAAGTACAGGTCGAGCACGTTGTCCGGGCTCGGCTTGAGGATGACCTGGTACTGGTAGTAGTGCTGCAGGCGGTTGGGGTTCTCGCCGTACCGTCCGTCGGTGGGGCGCCGCGAAGGCTGCACATAGGCCGTGTACCACGAGTCGGGACCTAACGATCGCAGCGTCGTGGCCGGGTGAAACGTACCGGCACCCACCTCGGTATCGTAGGGCTGCAGAACAACGCATCCCTGGTCGGCCCAGTAGCGTGACAGACCCAGAATGATGTCCTGGAAGGTCAGCGTACCCATGGTTCCGATTCTCCCTCGTGACATGATCGCGAACCCCTCGCCTGAGGGTGTCGGAACATCTTACATGACCCTTTGTGCCTACCCCAGCATGCCCGCGTAGTAGTCCAAAGCCCTCAATCGGGCCGGCAGGTGGTAGCTGATGAAGGCGCGTACGAGGACGAAGCAGTCAGACACCGCTGCGGGTGGAGGAGGATCGGCGGCGATGTCAGCCATCGTCGAAGCCAGAAGGTGCGCCATCCAGGCGCGAGCCTCATCGGGCGCGCGCAGTGCGCTCGGGTCGAGCTCACCGCAAGCGGGGCACAGCGCGCCACCGTGCGCTACCGAGAACGTGCCCCCGTCAGTCGCGGCACAGGCACACGCTGCGCACGACTCGAGCTCAGGGCGGTAGCCGTGCATCGCCATCGCCTTGAGCAGGAACGCGACGACGAGCGCGTGAACGGCCTCGGGCTCGCACGATTCCATCGCGTCCAGCGTGGCCGACGCCAGGCCGAAGAGTCGGGGCTCCGTCTGCCGCTCGACCGCGATCTTGTCGAGCACGTCTGCGACGACCGCTGCGGCGGCGGAGCGCTCGATGTCCTCGCGCAGCCCGGCGTGTGCAACCACGGTGCGGGCCTCGGAGATGGTCTCAAGAGACCGGCCGGTATGCAGCAGCAGATCGACCACGCTATAGGGCTCGAGGCGGGCGCCGAATCGTGACCCCGGCTTGCGCAGCCCCTTGGCGACCGCGCGGACCTGAGTGCCGTCGCTCGCCATGAGCGTGAGAATCACGTCAGTCTCGCCGAGCTTGGTCTTGCGCAGCACCAGAGCGGTCAGGGGATAGGCTGGCATCGGCGCTCAGTGAGTGAAGCCGTCAGAGCCCGCGCGCGGCGGCCTGAGTAAGGATCTCGATACCATTCGACGTACCTAGTCGGTTGGCGCCCGCATCGAGCATCTCGAATGCGGTATCCAGATCGCGGATGCCGCCGGCGGCCTTCACGCCAAGCTCCGGCCCGACCTCGGCGCGCATGATCTCGACGTCGCGGGCCGATGCCCCCCGCGGACCGAACCCCGTCGAGGTCTTCACGAAAGCCGCCCCGGCAGAGGCACACAGGGCGCTGGCACGCGCGACCTGGTCCTCATCGAGGTGTCCCGTCTCAAGGATCACCTTCACCAGACCGGACCCCTCGCTGGCCTCATCAACGGCTCTGACGACGGCCTCGATGTCATCGCGCACGTACTCGTGCTCGCCCTCGAGGAACGCGGCGATGTTCATCACCATGTCAACCTCCGCGCACCCCAGCTCGACCAGGTGAATGGACTCCTCGACCTTCGTCTCGGTCAGCGCATAGCCCAGCGGGAACCCCGCAACCGAGCACACAGCGGTGACGCCACCGGCTAGACGCTGAGCGGCAAGAGGGACGAGGAACGGCGAGACACACAGGGTGGCGAAACCCCGGGTGCGCGAGCCCTCCATCCACTCGGCCGCCGCTTGCATGCCCACGGTCGGCTTCAGGAGTGTCTGATCGATAGCGTGTGCCAGCGTGACTACGTCCACCGAACTCACAGCCCCTCCCCGTACCCGAATCGTCGAATCTGCGAGGCGTCTCGACGCCAGTCCTTCTTGACCTTGACCGTCAACTCCAGGAACACTTGCGTGCCGATAAGGCGCTCGAGATCCACACGGGCCTGCGAACCGATCAACTTGATCGCCTCGCCTCCCTTTCCGATGATGATGCCCTTCTGGCTGGCGCGTTCCACGTATATGACCGCCCAGATCTTGGTGAGATTCTTCCGGGGAAAGCTCTCCAGCTCCTCAACCTGCACGCCGACGGCGTGGGGGACTTCGTCGAAGGTGGTTCGCAGAATCTTCTCGCGCACGAACTCGGCGATCATGACTTCGAGCGATTGGTCGGTGGGCATGTCTGCAGGAAACCAGCGCGGGCCCTCGGGAAGGAAGCGCAGAACCGACTCGTAGAAGCCCTCCATGTTGAACCCCTCGACCGCCGAGAGGACGACCTCTTCCTCAAAGGTGGCGAGCTTGCGTGCGGCTACCAGCTGGGACTCTACCTGCTCGGCGCTGGCGATATCGGCCTTGGTGATGACGAGGATGCGGTGGGCCACCCCCCGCGCCCGCGCCACATGCTCGCCCACCCACCGGTCGCCGCCGCCGACGGGCTTGGTGGCGTCCACGAGCATCGCCACCACGTCGACATCTTCAAGCGACTTGAGCGCGCTCTTGTTGAGTTCCTCGCCGAGCGCGTCGTGCGGCTTGTGCAGTCCGGGGGTGTCGACGAGCACGACCTGGGCGTCGTCGCGGTTGATCACGGCCCGCAGGCGGTGGCGCGTGGTCTGCGGCGTATCGCTCGTGATGGCGACCTTGCTTCCCACAAGCGCGTTGGTCAGGGTGGACTTCCCGGAGTTGGGTCGACCCACAAGCGCCACAAAGCCTGAACGGATCGCGGCGTCCGGAGCGGGCGTGGATTTCGTCACTAGGTGGTCTCGTCTTGATCGAGGTAAGCGCTGACGAACGCCTCGGGTAGCAGCTCGTCGAGCGTCATGACCATGACGTCGTCGTGCTGACCGCCCATGATGACGCGCATCTCCGGGTTGAACTCGGCCAGAGCCTGCCGGCAACAGCCACACGGGACGGTGGGCGCGTCCGAATCACCCACGACCGCGACGGCGGCGATGTTCTTGAAGCCCGCCGAGACGGCTGCAGCCAGCGCCGAGCGCTCGGCGCAGATGGTGGCACCGTAGGCCGCGTTCTCGATGTTGACACCCTGGAACGTCTCGCCCTCCTCGGTGTAGACGGCAGCACCGACGCGAAACATCGAGTAGGGCGCATACGCCCTCTCCTGTGCCTCACGCGCGAATGCGAGTAGAACCAGGTCAGGTTGCGTGAGATTACGCATCATCGTCTCCGTTTCCGCCCGTACCCGCCGGCTCGACACACAGCTGGCGAATCCGGGTCCCTTCCAGCACGGTCACAGTCAATCGCAAGCCTTCGAGCTGCACCGACTCCCCTACCTCAGGAATGTGCCCAGCGACCTCGGTGAACAAGCCACCCACCGAATCCGCGTCGATCTCCAGGTCAGTGCCGAACAGCTCGTTGAGGTCATCGACGGGTAGGCGCGCATCGACACGGAACCGCCCCTCGCCCAGCTCTTCGATGAGAAGCTCCTCCCGATCGTACTCGTCTGAGATCTCACCGACGATCTCCTCGAGTAGATCCTCAAGGGTCACCAGGCCGGAGGTACCACCGTACTCGTCAGCCACGATGGCGATGTGGGTGGTGGCACGCATCTCGACAAGGAGCTCTTGTACGGGTTTGGTCTCAGGCACGAAGTGCGGCTTTCGAGCGAGGCTTGCCAACGTAGCGTCGGAGCCCTCCTGCAGAGCCGTGAGCAGATCCTTGGCGTAGAGCATCCCGCGCACGTCATCGATGGTCTCGTGATACACCGGCACGCGCGACACGCCGGTGTGCGAGATCAGGGCCACCGCTTCAGCAACGGTCGCGGTGTCTTCAAGCGCGTGCATGTCGGTGCGCGGCACCATGACCTCACGAACGACCTTCTCGGCGAAGTCAGACACCGCCTCGAGCAGCGCCTCTTCAGCCTCTTCACGCTCGGCGTGCTCCTCGGACTCCACCGAGCCCCGCCACTCGGGCGTGACCGCCCACGGCGAAAACGGACGCTCGGCGCCGGTGAGCGCGATCCCCCACTTCCACGGAGCACCGAGCAGCGCCGCGACCGGATAGATGGCTCGGGTGAGTGACCAGGCGATGGGCGCTGAATCGAGGGCGATGGGCTCGGGGTTCGTCACGGCGAGGGTCCGCGGCAGAGCCTGTGCCACGGAGTACGTCACGACTACGGCGAGCAGTCCGAGAACTCCTCCGGATAGTGCGCCTTCATACGACGTGCCGACCACCCATCCCGCGAACCAACCGGCCCCATACGCCAGACCGGCCAGCAGCTCAGATGCGGCCCGCAGACGGTGTCTGCCATCCGCGAGCTTGTATAAAGAAAGTGCGCCTTTTCGCTCGGCCTCCACCAGACGGTGAACTCGCCCGACGGACAGCAACAGCACCGAGGTCTCGGATGCGGAAAGTACCGTCGACAGCACCATAAGAACGACCCACATGCCAACCACTACGGGTATCACGCGCGAACTGCCTCCTGAACGCAACTAGTGTGCACAGCCATCACCAGAAGAATACCTGAAAGACCGCGGTGGTCAGGACCACGCCCAAGACGGCGCCCACAAGGCTTTGCGGGATGGTGTGCACTTCGGACTCGACGCGGCTTTGCACGACCAGAACCGCGATGAAGTAGCCAAGGGCGAGCGCACTCGCATTGCCGGTCACGAACCCCACGATGGTGGCGGCGGCGAATGCGATAGCCGCGTGTCCGCTGGGCCATCCTCCCCGCATCCACGTACCCTCGCGTGAGATCGCTTTGAGCGCGATGACTGCCAGCAGCACCAACCCCAGAGCGATCACCGTGAGGTCGGGAGTGGCGAGGCGGGCGCCATTAAGCCCATCCTGAAGCACACGTCTGACATCGTCGAAGAGGACGAGATAGGCGATGGCGAGCGCATTGATCGCGGCCACGAGCACGGCACCGGCGGCGACGTCTTTGGCTACCTTGGCCAAAGGGTCGAACTGCTCAACAGAGAGGTCCACCGCAGCCTCGATCGCGGTGTTCACGAGCTCGGTCACAAGCACGAGGCTCACCGCGAACACGACGGCCACAAGCTCCAGTCGGGGAATCCCCAGCACAAGACTGACCACCGCGATCAGCATCGCGAAGACCACGTGAACGCGCATGTTGCGCTGGGTACGAAGGGCGTAGACGATGCCTTCTATGGCGAAGTTGAAGCTCCAGAGTATGGAGCGACGCGATGGCGCGGTCACGGCGCTACGATGCCGCCTGCCAAGCCTCAAGGAGCACGCGCTCTCGAGCCTGCATGGCGGCGGCCTCCTCGTCGGCCTCGTGGTCGTACCCGAGGAGATGAAGCACTCCGTGAACCAGCAGCAGGTTGAGTTCCTCTTCAACCGTGTGGCCGTACTCGGCTGCCTGACGCTCCGCCACCTCGGGAGCGATGATGACGTCTCCCAGAGTCACCGACTCTCCCGGCCCCACGACCGCGCACGGGTCGTCACACGGGAACGAGAGCACATCCGTCGGGCCCTCTTTGGACCGGTAGGTGGTGTTGAGCTCGGTCATCTCGGCGATCTCAACGACCGCTATCGACAGCTCAACGGCCGAAGGTGCATCCTCCCGCTCCAGCACGAACCCGGCGAGGCGTTCGAATGTGAGCAAGTCCAGCGGCTCAGACTCGCGATGGCTCACGACACTGATCTGCATGACCTTCCCTCTCCGTCGACAACAGTCTCGGGTACTCACAGCGCGCGTGAAGCATGCCCACCAGCATGCGGCTGAAGATGCCGACCACCTGTTCAACCTCATCATCTGACAGCCCGCTCACCTCCAGCTGGCGGTCGTCGACCTTGTCGTCGATGACGGCGCGGACCACGATCGCGATCTCATCGGCTGAAGGCTGGGGAAGAGCGCGAACCGCCGCCTCGGTCGCGTCAGCAAGCATGACCAAGGCCGCCTCGCGCGTGCGCGGACGTCCTCCGTGGTACCGAAAGTCGCCTTCGAAGACCTGCGGCTCGGTAGCGGTGGCCTTGTGGTAGAAGTAGCGGATGAGCGAGGTACCGTGGTGCTCGCGGATGATGTCTCTCACGGGCTGCGGAAGATCGTACTCCTGGGCAAGCTCCAACCCGTCGGCGACGTGACCCGTGATGATGAGCGCCGACAACGACGGCTTCTCCGCGTCATGGGGGTTGTCGCCCTGGGCGAGGTTCTCGAAGAAGTAGCACGGACGCACCAGTTTGCCGACGTCGTGGTAGTAGGCGCCGACGCGCGCCAGCAAGGCATCGGCCCCGATGGCCTCGGCCGCGGCCTCTGCCAGACTAGCCGTCGCGAGTGAGTGCGTGTACGTACCGGGTGCCTCAATCATCAGGCGCCTCATCAGCGGGTTGACCGGGCTCGCAGCCTCGACCAGGCGTACATCCGCCCGGGAGATCAGAAGCCTTCGCGCGACGGGAATCGCACTGACCCCCACGGCGGCGGCTGCCAGTGCTCCAAGGCCACCCCACAAAGCGGCGTTCAGGGCTTCTTCGGGGGTGCCTCCGGACAACCGGTCGCCGGCGAAGGCCACGGCGGCTCCGATGGCAGTCGCACCAGCGATAGCCCCGAGGGCCACGAGAACGAACAGCCGCCTGGATCGCGGTCGCATCGCCAGCGCGCGTGACGTGATGCGAGGCATCCCGAAGTGAAGGGGGGATCTACTCGTTGGCATCCGACTTCGCTGCCTTCGCCTCTTCGTACTCTTCGTATGCCGTCACGATGCGCTGCACGAGCCGGTGTCTGACGACGTCTTTGCCCGTGAGCTCGATGAACGAGATATCGGCGACCCCATCGAGGATTCCGCGCACCTCGCGCAGGCCCGAGACGCCACGCGGAAGGTCGATCTGGGTGACGTCGCCGGTGACCACGACCTTCGATCCAAACCCCAGGCGCGTGAGAAACATCTTCATCTGCTCGGCCGTGGTGTTCTGCGCCTCGTCAAGAATCACGAAGCTGTCGTTGAGCGTGCGACCGCGCATGTAGGCGAGCGGCGCGATCTCGATGACTCCCCGCTCAAGCAACGAGGCGGACTTCTCAGCATCCATCATGTCGAAAAGCGCGTCGTAGAGCGGCCGCAGGTAGGGGTCGACCTTCTCGGTGAGGGTTCCCGGAAGAAAACCGAGTGATTCGCCCGCTTCCACGGCAGGACGCGTGAGAATGATGCGCCCCACTGCCTTGCTCTTCAGGGCATCGACGGCCATGGCCATGGCAAGGTAGGTTTTGCCGGTACCCGCAGGACCGATTCCGAAGGTGACCGTGTGCGAGCGAATGGCGTCCACGTAGCGCTTCTGCCCGCCGGTCTTGGGACGAACAGACTTGCCCTTGTGGGTGAGGATGATGTCGCCGTGCAGGGCAGTGGGGGTGCACTCGCCGCCCACCAACAGATCGATGGAGCGCTCGACCGAGTCTACGCTCAGGTTCTCACCTCGCTCGACGAGGCCGATCATCTCGGCGAACAGCGCCGAGACGGCCTGGCCGTCGACTACGCCGCCGGAGATGGTTATCTCGTTGCCTCGAACTGAGATCTCGGACTCGAATCGGTCCTCGACGACGCGGAGCAACTCGTCCCCGTGCCCGAGTATGCGCGTCATGTCCAGTTCGGGCGGGATGATCAGGCGAATCTGAGTGGATTCCACAGTGGAAGGATGCACCTCGGTTCGAACGTTGCACGAAAGTACGAGCGGACCGGTTGCGGCCCGCACTGCAGATTATACCGCCTCGCGCCAGAACCGTACGCCTCAGCTACGATGATCGGGAGAAGCATCAGGCCAAATCCGGGCGGCTGATGGCCGCAGACCCGAAAACCGCATCAGCATAGTGGCCCGCGGCTCACCGATCGTCGGGCTTTCCCGCCCGGTCGACGACGGCAGCCTCCGGTGACCACTGCGGTTCGTCCCAGCTGCGTCCGGTCACCTTCACGTACACGATCTCTCCCGGCGCCAAGTCGCTGATCGTGGTGAACGCGACGATCTCCGCGGGGTCCGCCCCCGCAGCGACAGGCTGCACCACCGCTACACGATCACCGTTGGGCAGGGTGTCGTAACGCATGAACTGTGCAGAGAAGTCAGTCTCCTGCGAGCACGCCACGAGCGAAAGCGAACAGCACAGCAGGAACAACCCGCACACCAGCCGTGCGGCCATCGTCAACCTACCGGCCCGGCTTCGCGCGCCCGACATGTCGTACGGAGACGGATTCAAGACCGAGTCACCTCGCCTACTCGAAACGCGACGATGCGCGCCACAAGGTCCTCTGGCAACGCCTCAGTCAACGGGAACTGTACCGAGCCCTTCCCCTGCTTGTAGCCGGCCAGCTCGTCCTTGAACGCCTCGATACCCGTGGGAATCGGATAGAAGCCGATGTGGTGCGCGTAGCCGGCGAAGTGCACGAGATTCTTGCCAGCCAGCTTGAAGGTGGGCATCTGGTAGCTGATGGACTCCGTGGCATCCGGGGCTGCCGCTTGAATGATCGCACGCATGCGCTTCAAGACCGCCTGGGTGTCCGGCGGGAACCCGGAGATGTAGTCATCGATGGTTGGTGGCGAGGAACTCTCGGCCATAGCGAAACTACCTCCCCCTTTGCTCAGCGACCGGTGCGTGTACGACGCACCCGTCCGCTCGGGCCCTGCAGCATCTCCGCCCGCCATCCATTCTCCGCAACCACCAGCACGTGTCCGTCGGGGAGGAGAAAGACCCCGCACGAGTACGTCACACTGCCCCGTGACGTCGAAACCACGTCGGCACTCAGCCGGCGGGGCTCCCCTGTCGCGGCCACCTCGACGATAGCCTGCGACAGCCCCATCCCGTCGGCCAACGGGATGACCTCTTCCAGTGTCGGGGCCACGAGCGGATTCTCGGCACCGACACCAGCGGTCGCTGAGGCACTCTCGCTGTCCCAAAGTACCGACAGGGAAACCGGATCCAGTAACACCGCTTTGGCTTGGGTGCGCTCCGACCGCCCCTCGCCATCGGTCACTACGAAGCTTCCTTGAGCGCGGAGACGAGCTCGACGAGCGCCTTCTTGCCGTCACCGAACATCATCAGGCAGTTGTCAGCCGCGAACAGCGGGTTAGGGATACCGGCGAAACCGGGGCTCAGCGAACGCTTGATCACAACGACGGTCCGGGCACGCGAAACGTCGATGATGGGCATTCCGGCGATCGGACTCTTCGGATCGGTCAGCGCGGACGGGTTGACGACGTCATTGGCGCCAATCACGAGACAGACATCGACCTCGCCCATCTCGGAGTTGGCCTCGTCCATCTCCTTGAGCTGCTCGTAGGGCACATCAGCCTCTGCGAGCAAGACGTTCATGTGCCCGGGCATCCGTCCTGCCACCGGATGCACTCCGTACTCCACGATCACACCGCGTGTTTCGAGAAGGTTTGCAAGCTCTCGGACCGTGTGCTGGGCCTGAGCAACCGCAAGCCCGTAGCCGGGAACCACGAGGACCCTCTGGGCCGTATCAAGCAGCATGGCAACCTCATCCGGCGACGTGGACTTCACCCTGCCGCCGTACACGTCGTCAGCGCTCGGACCATCCGCGCTGGGCCCAAACGTCCCGAACAAGACATCGGTCAAAGAGCGGTTCATGGCTTTGCACATGACCTGGGTGAGAATGATGCCCGAAGCCCCGACAAGCGAACCGGCGATGATGAGCACGTTGTTCATCAACACGAACCCCGTGGCGGCCGCGGCCAAACCCGAGTACGAGTTCAGCAAAGCGATGACAACCGGCATGTCGGCTCCGCCGATGGGAATCGTGAGCGTCACGCCGAGCACCAGAGCGATGGCCACGATGACCCAATAGACAACCAGCGCACTTGGATCAACAACCAGCCAGGCGGTACAGGCAAGGGCCAGGACCAGCAGCACCGCGTTGAAGAGCTTGATGCCAGCGAAGCCCAGCGGCTTGCCGGACATCATCTCCGCCAGTTTGAGAAACGCGATCATCGAGCCAGTGAACGTGACGGCGCCGATCAACCCCGACAGCCCGGTGGCGACCGTCATCTGCACACCCGGTACGGCTGCTCCCATGAACGCGACGCCGGCGACGAGTACCGAAGCCAACCCACCGAACCCGTTGAACAGGGCGACCATCTCGGGCATCTGAGTCATCTGTACACGGGCCGCCGCAACGGCGCCGATTGCGCCGCCCACGACTATGCCGAGCAGGATCCACTGATAGGCCAGGCCCTCGGCAAGAAGGGTTGCAACCACTGCGATCAGCATGCCGACCGCGCTGATCAGGTTGCCCCTGACGGCTGTCCGAGGGTGGGTAAGGCCCTTGATGCCGTAGACGAACAGTACCGAAGCGACCAGGTAGGCCAGGTTTATCCACGCGTCGTCGATCAGGTACATGGTTGCAGCGTCTGCGCTCATGGCTTCACCGCTTGCCCTTGAACATGGCGAGCATTCGGTTAGTGACAAGGTAGCCACCCGCGACATTGATCATCGCGAAAGACACGGCAACGACCGCAAGCACCGTTGCAAGCACTTCGTTGTCCGTCCGCATAGATATGACGGCCCCGATGAGCGTGATGCCCGATATCGCATTCGACCCCGACATGAGCGGCGTATGCAGCGTAGGTGGAACCTTGGTGATGATCTCAGCGCCTAGGAACAGGGCCAGCACGAACACCGTTATCGCCGCGATGAGCGCATCCATCAGGCGGTTCCCCTTTCCGGCTCAGTCACAGGTGGCTGTCCGAGCAGCTCGAGCACCCGAGGGTGGACGACGTGGCCGTCTTGACACACGACGGTACCTGTCGCGACTTCATCATCAGGATCGACGGCGATTCTCCCCTCTGACATCAACGAGATGAGGAACGTCTCGACGTTCTTAGAGAACATCTGGCTGGCGTGGTACGGCTTGCGCGACACGATATCGGCGGTGCACACGATGGTGACGCCATGGGCTTGCACCAGGCCTTCGCCAGGATCGCTCAGTTCGCAGTTGCCTCCGTGTTGTGCCGCCAGATCGATGATCACCGAACCGGGCGCCATACCTGCGACCATGTCGGCGGTCACCAGCACCGGTGCCTTCTTGCCCGGTATGGCCGCCGTGGTGATGACGACGTCGTTGCGGACCACGACCTCCTTCATCTGTGCCTGCTGGCGGCGGATGAACTCGTCGTCTTGCTCCTGCGCGTAACCACCTGCACCCTCAGCGCCCTCCGTGTCCAGATCGAACTCCACGAAACGTGCGCCCACACTGGTGACCTGGTCGCGCACGGCGGGACGCACGTCGTAGGCCTCTACGACTGCTCCCAGACGCTTCGCGGTTGCAATCGCCTGCAGACCGGCTACGCCGACCCCCACTACGAAGACGCGCGCGGGCTTGAGTGTCCCGGCGGCTGTCATCATGAGCGGAAAGAGCTTTGGCAGGTGCGCCGCCGCCTCGATCACCGCCTGGTACCCCGCGACGGTGGCCATGGACGACAGGACATCCATGCTCTGCGCCCTCGTGATGCGGGGCACGAGTTCCAAGGCGAAGACGGAGAGTCCCCGTTCGGCCATGTCCCGAACGCACTCCGGGTTGCCCAAGGGGTTTTGCATTCCGATCAGAACCTGTCCCGGGTGGGTGAGCTTCAGGTCGTCATCCCCGTACAGAAGGTTCACCCCGGGCCCGCGATACTGCACCAGGACATCCGAGGTTTCGAAAACCTCGGCCCGTGAGGCCAGACGGGCTCCCTTCGCGACGAACTCATCGTCGGTGTGGCCCGCTCGTTCGCCGGCGCCGCTCTCCACGATCACTTCAAGACCCGCGGCAACAAGCGGCGGGACGGACGAGGGCACGAGCGCCACGCACCGCTCATCCGGATAGGATTCCTTCGCGACACCGAGGATCATGAAGCCCTCCTGACGCGGCACGACGCATCGCCCTAACCCCACAGGCTGCGTGGCACCTCAAGAACAAAAACGCATGGACATCGCAGTAACGAACCAGCCGACTCCGCTGCGCGAGTAGCTGGTTCCTCAGTCGATTACATACCCCTCGCACCACAAATGGACGCACCACCGGGAAAATCGGCAACCCGAACAAGGCTGTCGACATGGACTCTTGTCAGTTGAGCAGTTCCACCAACCGCATGATGGTGGAAGCCGCCTGTTGCTGCTGCTGTTCACGGGAGATGCTCGCAGTACCGTCGCCCTTCTGGGGCCCATAGTCCCCGAACTGGGCGTGGTTCCCTCCCTCGATGACGTCAAGCGGTGTGCCGCCTGGCAGCAGGCGAAGCGACCCCTCGAAGACGTCGCCCGCAACGCCGTCTTCGGTACCGTAGGTCGAAGTCGCACGCAAAGTCGACGCAGACAGATCCGTTGAGTCGGCCGGATACGACGCAAGGAACGCTATGCCTTGGATCGCGTCCGGATTCCTCTTCACGTACTCAGCGGCCATCGAGCCCCCGAGCGAGTGCCCGGCAATCACCCATGAGTCGACCTCAGGGTACTCGGCGATGACGCCGTCGGCTCGATCGATCCCAAAGACGGCTAGGTCAAGCGGCATGGGAACGATGATCGCGAGCACTCCGTCTTGGCTGAGTCGCTCCATGAGTGGCGCGTAGGCGGCCGGGTCGACAAGCCCGCCCGGGTAGAAGATCACCCCGGTCGTCGCCTGGCCGTCGGGCCCGAAGACGTACCAACCGGATTCGGTCTTCGCTTGTTCAGCCAGGGCTGCGGCCCCCTGAAACGCCGGGTAGCGCTCCATGCGCGTCCACGCCAGGAATCCGACGACCGCCACTACCAGCACCACCGCAAAGGTGATTCCGGCGACCTTGAGCCACGTGCGCATGGTTACCCCTTCTGCTTGACCGCAACCAGAATGTCACGGGTGATGGCCTGCTCCACCCAGTGTTCAAACTCCAGGTACGGCCCCTCGTTCATGACACGGAGCCCGGCCGCCTCGAGTATCGCCGCCGCCTCGCTCCTCTTTGCCACATGCACGTTCCACGCTATTCCCATCGCCCCACCGGTGCGCAGCAGTCTCGTCCAAACCGGCACCGCGGCAGCGAGCAGGTCCAGGGGGCTCTTCGCATGGCCCCGATGTGCGGTGCGGCTTGCGTGCTGCACCCCGTACGGCGCATCGGCGACGAGTACATCGGCCTTGCCGGCGGGGAAGAAGTCGAGCGCCTTGGTCGTGTCGGCGTTGACAACGGTGAGCTGCAGCGTATCCCCCAAAGCGTACTGCTCCTTGGACTCGGCAAGCGTGACGTCGAAGCGGCGCCCCACGACGCGGCCGTTCGTGCGGACCGGTGCGGCCTGCGCCTTGTGCTTCATCCGCTTGCGCTTGAGATAGGTCTTCATGAACGTCGAGTAGGCATCGAAGTCCTTCTGGTCGATGTCGATTCCCGACGCGTCGAACCCGTACATGAGCGCCTGGTTCAAGGCCGTCCCGCGCCCACACAGCGGGTCCATGACCAAGAACTTGCGATCGAGCATCTCCGCCCGGAAATCTGAAGCGAGAAGCGTGACGTTGAGGAGCAGCTTGGTGAACTGCTCGTTGGTCTTGCCGGGATACTTCTGGATGGTGACCAGGTCGTCGTCGAACCGATCCAGGCGTTTCACGGTGATCGGGCGAAGCGAGCCATCAGAGGCCATCTCGAACAGCGCGTAGCACGCTGAGAGGTTCGACAGGTACAACGCGTCACGTTCGCCGATCTCTTCCGCACTGAACGTCACATAACTGACCCCGCCGATGGATTCGACGCCCACATCGCCGAGGCGCTGCGAGAACACCGTCTCGTTCAAGACGCCAAGCTCAGCGCAGCTCATGCGAAGAGAAGCTTCGGCGTAGACGCGATTGGCTGAGGGCAGAATCAGCAGGGCGAAGCGAGACAAGACGCACCCCTCCGGGTCGTTGGGGACAGCAGCGAAATCACTCGGCGCAGCAGACCGTGACCACGACCTTGCCTTCAGCGTGACCCTCTCCAAAGTACGAGATGGCGTCCGCTGCGCGCTCAAGCGGATACGTGCGACCCACTACCGGGGTGAGCTTCCCTGACTCGATCAGCTCCTTGAGAACGACCAGATCGCCTCGGTTCGGTCGCTCGTTGCACACACGAATTCGCTGAGGCACCACCGCCGACAGCAGCGGTGCCTGTATGAGCATCACCCCCGTGCTGGCGAACCACCGCTTGTGGAACTGGCCACCGTTGGGCACAAGTATGCCGTTTCGGTCGAGCACCTGAAGCAACTCGCGAAGCGAATGATGCAGCACGTTATCGAGTATGAGGTCGTAGCGCTCCGCGCCGGCTGTGAAGTCCTCGCGCGCGTAGTCGATGACGTGATCGGCGCCCAACGAGCGCACCAGCTCGTGCTTCGACGTGCTGCACACACCGGTCACCTGCGCACCGAACGACTTCGCTATCTGGACGGCGAACGTGCCGATGCCGCCACCCGCGCCGACGATGAGGACCTTCTGACCTGACTGAATCTGGCCCGCATCGCGCAGCGCCTGGAGCGCCGTCAGCGCCGCCATACCCGTTGCTGCGGCTTGCTCGAACGATGCGTTCTCCGGCTTGGGCGCAAGGTGCTCCGCTTTGGCGACCGCGTACTCGGCGAACGTACCCGACCCCGCACCGAACACCGCGTCACCGACCGAAAGCCCCGTCACACTCGCACCAACCGCCTCCACGGTGCCTGCCAGGTCGGTGCCGCGTACGCCGAGCTTGGGACTTCGGAAGCCGAACGCAGCGCGCACGATGTAGGGGATGCCGTGCACGCCGGCCCAGTCGGGCGGATTCACGGCAGCAGCATACACGCGCACGAGGACCTCGTCGGCCTCGATCGAGGGCGTCGGGATGTCCTGAAGCGACATGACGTCCGGAGTGCCGTACACCATCTGGGTGACCGCCTTCATGCTCAGCGCCTCCCTGAGTCCGAGAACTCGTTCATCCAATCTTGGCACAGCCCCACGAGGCGGGCCGAAACGGGGCCTACCCGGCCGCTGCCGACGATCGCGTCGTCGATGCGAACGATCGGAATGACACCTCGCACGCTCGAGGTGATGAACGCCTCGTCGGCATCGGCCACGTCCTGCGTGGATAGCGGGCCATAGACGATGTCGTACTCGACGGCAGCCAGCTCGAGCACCGCGGTTCCCACGGTGCCCCGCAGGACACCCTCATCCGGAGCATGGATGCGTCCGTCTGTCACCAGATAGAAGCTGGCGGTGGCCGCCTCAGAGACGTACCCGTCAGCGTGATACAGAACATCAAGGGCACCCGCCTCTTCAAGCCGCCCGTGGTTGCGCATCCACGAGATGTAGTTTGTCGTCTTTGCCTGCGGCAGTTCGCGTCGGTACTCCTCTGTTATGAGCTTAGCTCCCGTCGAGTAGAACTCGGCGGGCACGGCAAACATCGGGTGGGTGAGAATGACAAGCGTCGGCGTGGTCGGATCGAAGTGCATGCCGTCGTCGGACTCGCCGCCGGTCAGAACCATGCGAACCGTGGACTCGTCGAAGTCGTTCAGCCCGAGAAGCGTCTCGATGATTCCAGTGATCTCGTCATCGCCGATCGGCACTTCAAGACCAAGCATCGCGGCCGATTCGCGAAAGCGCACAAGGTGCTCGTGCAGCTGAAACGGCCTGCCGCCGATCGTCTGCAGCAGGTCGAACACCGCGTACCCTCGCAGCAGTCCCACATCGAAGGGTGAGACCGCCGCCTCGTGGGCGGGAACGATGCGACCGTTGATGTACACGTGCCCTCGCTTGGTCATGCGTGTCCTTTGGTCCGGCGTCCAAAACGTTTCATGAGAGTGCTCGGCGCGCTGCGCCGCTCAGAGCGCAGCCTCGCCGCTCGCTGTTCCTGTACGTGCGGCCTGGCCGAGTGCAGCGTACACGGCGTCGGCGATAAGCGCCGCACCTTTTGCTCCCGGATGGACCCCGTCGAACTTGAACGCCTCGGGATGATGTCGCGTCACCTCATGGATGTCTATCAGCTCGCAGCCCAGTTCGACCGCCAGACCCCTGACCGCTCCGCACATCTGACGCACCGCGGGCTCGTTCATGCCGTACATCACGTCGCGGTTTCGCCGGACACGGAACAACGATGGCGGAGTCAGCAGCCATACCCGTGGCACGCACTCCAGTGACAGGTAGCGTGTGACCAGGGTGCGGTAGTCGTTCACGAAGGGCTCGATGCCCCTCCAGTTCTGGCCGCGCGAGTCGTTGGTGCCGAGCATGATCAGGACGATGTGCGGAGCAGACTCCAAGCTCAGCGTGAACGCCTTGCTCGCACGATACGGCCGGTCAGCTGCCCGTTGTGCGGCGTGTCCGTTGACTCCGAAGTTGGACACCCGGTATCCCTGCCCCAGAAGCGCCTGCAGCTGCGCAGGATAGGAGTTGCGCTTCCTGCGCCACACAAACGTACCGCGCGTGATGCTGTCCCCCACGCAGGCCGTTCGGATCACCGCTTGCTGGCTTTGCACCTGACCCCCGAATCACGGACTCGTCACCCACCGCGCAGCGCGCACTCACGCCGCCGTCCCGTCTAGCCGCCGAACCAGTACTGCCAGCCGAGGTAGCCGAAGAACACCAGGAGCGCGGCCATCCCGATCCAGAACGTGACGGAGCCGATCCCGGCCCCCACATTGCGCTGTCGATTGTTGCCGCTTGGGCCTTCGTTCACGTCAATCTCCATTCCAATCGAACGGCGCGTGCCCTAGAGCGAGTCCATCGCACGCAGGAGCGCGGGAGGCGCGACTAGGCTTGGGGTAGCCGCTCGGTTTCACAACTGAGACCACTTGGCCGGCCTGAACGCCGTATAACCGGTGTGCCAGCCGAGCCTGAGCGTCTGGCCCGGTGCGACATCCACGGTGATGCTGCTTGCGTAGGCCTGCCGGAACACCAGCCACTTGTGGTAGGCCTTCAGTGTGTGCCTGCCCGGTGCCACCGTCAGAGTGTTGACCCCCCAAGCGCCCTGCAGCGGCTCGCCGTCGACCTCGATGGTCGGATTCACAAGATCCTGGTATGTCGAACCCGGCACATGACTGGTAGTCACCTCGATAACCGTTGTCATGTCGCTCATAGACGCCCCCGATCCTCGAACTCCGCAAAACGTGCTCGCGCCTCGACGGACATCGTACCCCGTCGAGCGATCCGGTTATCAGACCGCGGCCATCGCGAAGAACATCGGACTGAAGTAGGGCACAAGCCACACCAACCAGACCACGATGCTGAATCGGTGAAACCGCGTGATCCAGTTCTCGTCGCGTCTCACCAGCACGACCGTCGCCCACACCGCGTGTACCAGCATGAGAATGATCGCAAGCATACCCGTGACGCCATGGACATCGAAGGTCATCCCGTCGGCATAGCTGAACATCATCCCGGTACCCACGGTGTCAAACGCCAGGCCAAGATAGAAGAACGCCAGATGCCACGGCTTGAGTCTTCCGGCTATCCGCTCACCCCAGACCCCGATCGTGTAGAAGACCAGCGCCATGGTGATGATGATGCTTGAACCAACAGGCATGCACCCTCCTCGGGGTCAGACCCAGATTGCTCGTGAGCGTAGTTCATTCAGACAGAGCCTGGACAACCGCCGCGATGACGCGATCATCTGAGAGCATCCAATGGTGCACGGCTACCAGGAACGAGCGGTTCTGGGCGCCTTCCAGCACCGAACTTCTCGCCGGGATCACCACCAGATCGAACGGCGACCAGAACGAGTACACCTCTATCTCACCCCACCGCTCGGCGTCCATCTCCAAATCCCTCAGAAACCTGCTGCCCGGACGCATCTGCCTCGTCCCGGACTTCCAACTGAGGTGTGCGTTCACAGTGCCGTGATGCGGGCCCGAGATCGACACGAACCGACGCACGCTGGAGCGCACATCGGGGTCATGTAGAGCCGACCGCGCGGCCAGGGCCCCCATACTGAAGGCCACGATGTCGATCATCTGCGATCCTGCTACATCTCGGCATGCACGCACACCGTCAATGACCTGTTCGCCCATGGCCTCGAGCGTGATCGACCCATCGGGCGGCGTGAGGTTGATGGCGTGCACGGAACGAAATCCGCGGGTCTCCAAAACATCGCGCATCTTCTTGAAGCGCGCGCCCGTGTCGTTGATGCCGTGCACGAGCAAGACCGGATGCACAGTCGTGTCTCCCCGGCGCATGGACTAGGCGGATGAGTTGAGTCGCTCATTGAGCTCGCCCACGGCACGCTCCAGGTCCTCGGTCGTGCGCATCGAAGTGCCCGTGGGGAAACTGGTCGTGACGAAGTGCTGTGCGTACGGGAAGACCGCGACCTCGAACGGCTCGGAATCGAGCATGTCGCGTCCAAAGGTGTTGGTGCACAGCGAGACGGCGTCAAGCGGCAACTTGAGGGCCTTCTCCATCTCGCCGGGATCAAATACCAAGCTGAACGGCTTCGTGCACTGCTGCAGCTCTCCGCCGTAGTCAACCGACAGGTTGCCTTCGACCCACAGTCGTTGGTCGAGCTCGGCGAACGAACCGCCTGACAGATCGGCGAGCAGCTCCAGGGCATTGCCGGAGTCCTTGCTGGCGACGTCGACGATGACCTCGCCCCGATACGATGTCGTGACCACCGAACGCGAGGTGCTCGGCAGGGTGAATCCCCGGCTGGGGTCGTAGCTATGCGCGTTGCTCTCGTACTCTCCTATCACCCACGACAGCATCCCCGTCTCGCGGTTCTCCGCGATGAGGTAGAACTCCACACGGCTCCCCCAGAAGACATTCGTGTGCACGGTGAATGCACTCACGATCGCGCACAGTCGTTGCGGAGTGTCGCTGAACATCGCCGACGGGTGAAGGGAGTACCCCGGGGGCAGCAATCGTCCGGCCGCCTCCGTGTCGACGATCTCGAACGCAAGAAAGGTCGCGTAGGGCTCGACGACGAAGCTCATATACGGGTCGGTACGCGAGCCGCGCTCGATGATGTAGTGCTGGAGTCGCTGCGGCAGTTTGCGCAGGATGCCGATGCCCTGGACTCTCATCGCCACCGTCGCGGGGTCGACGGTGCGCTCGGTGGCCTTGATGTAGCGGCGTAGATCCTTGGGCTGCATGTCCTCACGACTCCTTAGGCGGCGCGCTGAACTCGAAACGTCGTGCACGGGAGCGGCGGCCCGTATCGCTCCGGCAGATTCTACCTGACGCCTTCCCCCGGGGCTCTTCGCGCTCGCGGTACGCGATAGCGCACGCTAAGCGGCCGTGAGGCCCCAACGAGTGTTTGCCAACCGTGACTCGTGGGCAGTAGCCTCGAAGCAGTGTCAAGCCGCACGATCCATGCAGTGACTGGGCGTGCGGCCGTGAAGGCCCCGACACGGAGGGGAGTCCGAATGGCAAAGACCGGCACGTCTGAGGGATTCACCGACGAGGAACGGACCGCGATGAAGGAGCGCGCAAAGGAACTCAAGGCTGAAGCGCGCGCGAACAAGGACCGGGCGGCCGGGGAACGCGATGTGCTCGCCAAGATCGCCGAGATGCCGGAACCGGATCGCTTCATCGCTGAGCGGATTCACGAGATTGTCAAAGCCACTGCACCGGAACTCACCCCGAAGACCTGGTACGGGATGCCCGCGTATGCCAAGGACGGCAAGATCGTCTGCTTCTTTCAGGCGGCAGCGAAGTTCAACGCTAGGTATGCAACGTTCGGCTTCGATCAGGAGGCACGACTCGACGCAGGCACGATGTGGCCGACCTCCTACGCGCTGACTCAGCTGACCGCCACGGACGAGGCGACTATTGCCACGCTGGTGAAGAAGGCGGTGAGCTGAGCGGCTTGCGCATCGCCACCCGCCTAGAACGTTCTAGGCCCAGGGCGGTCTCCTCTGAGAGCCGGCGAATGAGCTCCGCATCGAGCTCCTGCTCTGGTATGGCCTCGAAACCGACGCGAGCATAGAACGGCGCATTCCACGCTACGTCGCGGAACGTGGTAAGCGTGATCTCGGTGCAGTCGCTCTTGAGCGCGTAGTCCTCGACGGCTTGCACGAGCGCCGACCCTATCCCCTTGCGGCCGTGCTCAGGCAGCACATCGAGTTCCTCGAGGTGCACGCGCCGTCCGCCGACGCTGGCCACAGCGAATCCCACAGGGGCACCCGTCGGTTCGAGAGCCACCCAGAGTAGACCCGCCTGTTGTGCTGCCGCCAGATGGTCCACCGGGGTGACATGCGAAAGCACGGATTCAGGTAGCGAGTCGCCGAACCTGGTGGCTGCCGCGCGCTCGATGGCGGGTAGCTGGTCGACGTGCTCGGGGCCGGCCAGCCGGACGACATAGTCAGTACTCATCGTCCGAATCCTATCAGCCGAGAAACCGTCTAAGAATAGCGGCGCGAGACACCAGGTCCGTCAGTTGTGACGTATCGCCTTCATCAAGTGCGATGCGCATTCTGCGCACCAACTCGAGATGCTCCTGGTTCGGCTCGAAGCCATAGCCGGCGCGCTCCAGAGAGGCTCTGAGCGTGCTCGTCATCAGTGGCCCATCGAAGTCGGTGAAGGACAGTGCTTCGCTGACCTTCGCCTCGAAAGATGGGTAAGCCTCGCGCACGAAAGCGAGGTCGCTCTGGCTCAGGGCGTCGAAGGCAATCAACTCCGGGGGCAGCCCCAGGGAGTAGAGCGAGCACGTAAACGAGATGGCCCTTGGAAGCGTCACTCCGCCGAGTTCGCGCGCGTAGCCAAACAACCCGATATGCAGCTTGCGAGCCCGGCGGGCGGGTACGAACCTCGCCATGCGGTTGATAGCTGGGGCCAGTTCAACAACCCGCCGTCGATACGCATCACTGTACCGCTCGATTACCGCTGAGGCACGCTCAACATCAACCGGCGTCGCTTGCTCGATCACTCGCGTCTTGAGGAGTTCGCATGCGGCCCTCACCTCTTCCGGGGGGTGATCGAACTTGAAGGCCGACTGGATGCTGAACGTCACTGCGCTTGGATACTCCTTGCCGACCCGCTCCGCCGTGGCCGGAGACAACCCACCACGAAATGGGGCGGAGCCCATCCCCATGATCGGATGAAGTCGCACGCCGGAACGGGCGGACAACTCGTCCAGTCGGTAGAGCGCGATCTTATTCGCGAGCGCGGCTGAGACAAGCCCATAGTTCATCGCCGTGTCGGAGCGAGCCAAGAACACCCGCTGGTCGCTGACGGTCTTGTCAGAGAGGTACTCCTCGACGATGTCCGCCGCCCGCACCATGGTCGGCACGTCTTCGAACAGCGGGATCACCTCGATGCTCGAAGGCGAGAACTCGCCGATCCACTCCGCGATGCTTATGTCGTCACCGCGGAACCGGGTGTGTTGTCTGTCCACGATGTGGTCCACGTAGTAGCGGTAGATGCGATCGATGCACTTCGCCGAGGTCGTCATGGGGAGAATCACTTCGAAGATCGGTGCGACATCACGTCCGTAGAAGAGCCGAGCCGCGTCATAGGACCGCGGAATGCTCTCCAGAGTCTCGAGGAGGATCTTCGCCTCGGTCGTTTCCACCGTCGGATTCGGGACTCGCAACGTGAGCCGCAGGTCCTCACCCAGCACGTGATCGCGGAAGTACTCGGGGTAGAAGGACAGCAGCTTCTTGACGACGTAGGTGTCGATCTCCTTGCCCTCGACGTCCCACATCTGCTCATCGCACCCCAAGTGCGAGTAGGCGTAGAACGCCTCGCGAATCTCGTCTTCCCCGGCGAGTACGCCCGACGTGGCGAAGAACGGAACGGTCGCGTTATCGGGGTGCTGTGTGCTCATGCAACGCGGGACAGCTGGCATGCGGACTCCTCATCAGCGGCTGCTAACTATTGTCGCACGGTCCAACGCAGGACACCGTGCGCCCTGCCGTGAGACGGATGTCAGCGGGACTCTCCCGCAGTGTGCACGCATCTAGAGACGCTCGGCGTAGCAGCCGTAGTCGGTCCAGTCTTCCAGTTCGAATGTGCCCGCGTGGGCGTCTCGGAACCAGCCCCGGCGCGTCCACGTCCCCTCGATGCGAGATTCATCCGAGGAGATCGTGCCCTCGAAGACGTTCGGCTCCCATCCAGCAGGGTCCTCCGGTGGCACCATCCGCTCCATCTCGATGCGGATCGAGCCCTCAGCGATCGTATAGGTGCCCCGGCCGGTGTCGTCCTCCCAGACGCGGATGGCCCCGCTGTCGCCCTCGCCGAGGAGCTCGATGGTGTAGACGCGACTCGTGCCGGCATCTCCCGTCCCGATGATCGCGTAGTGGCGGCCGTCCAGGTATGGCTCGCCGGGAAGCTGCGGGTCGACGCCGGAGTCTGCAGCAGTATCACCATCCGTTGGCCCGGCTGCGTCAACCGCAGCCCGCTCGGCAGGGGTCAGCGTGAAGTCGTAGGCGATTACGCCGGTCACATACAGAGTGATGATGACCGCCAGCCCAATGACCAGGCCGAGCATGAGCCGCGGACTACAACCTCCAGGGGCGTCGGTCTCGAACTCGCGAGCCCCCATGAACGACCGGATGAATCCGATGATGCCATCGAGCCGCTCCCGCATGCCGCCTGTGATCTTCGCCATATCGTCTCGCTTCCCGAGGACTACAAGCTGTACGGCTAACGCTATTTCGCTTCAGCCACGGCCGTACGCCCGACTTCGTGGACTACCGCCTGCGCCGTCGACTGGACGCGCGGGTTAGGCCGTGCTGGAGACTACCGGCGGCGTGACAACGACCTCCAGATACCCGGAAAAGCGTCATCGAGCATGCTGAAGAAGGCCCCCGCGGCACCGATGGCGCCGATGACGAAGAAGAACTGCAGTTCGACCACCTGCCCGGCACTCGTGTAGACAACGCCCTCCCAATCGCCGACCAGGATGAGCCTCAGGAGCCAGACACAGACAACGAAACCAACGAAACTGTAGACGAGAGCTCCGCGCGCCTGCGCCCTGCTGAGCTTGGGCTCCGCCATAGAGTCCCCCAATCCCCGAAATGCAGTACCCATCGGCCCATGGCCCTCGATAGTCAGGGTCTTGGGGGTGCATTCGTCCGCGAATAGTCTGCTGGCCCTCAGTAGCGATAGACCGCAGCTATTCCGTTCTCCGTCGGCATCTGTTCGGTCGGTACGATAACGACGTTTCCGCCCATCTTCGCCACCAGCGTGCCGAGGTCGTCGAGCACGTCATCAAACTCGGGGTGCGCCAGGTCGCCAGGCTCGATATCGCCGGTCGCTGTATCCACGCGTCCGGGAATCTCGCGCTCGGCCTCGATCAGCACTGTAGCCACCCGTCCACCAACAGCCGCCCTGGCGACCTGAGCCAGATCGTCATCCCCGAGCCCCTCGGAGCGTGCGGTGCCGAACTCCTCGACCAGTGCGGCCAGATGCGCCAGGTACCGAGGCTCCATGAGCTGCCAGACGCGCTCTCGGAGCTCGTCAGTTGACGAGAGGGCATCCGGATGAGTATCGATGCTCTCCGGTATCAGGAACGGATTACCGCTCACTTCGCGAAATAGATGATGGTGCTCGGGGAGCGCGGCTAGAATCAGTGGCAAGCCCGACGGCTGCGAGTGATGCTCAAGGACTCCCCGGTCAACGGCGCGGAAGAAGCGTTCCGTATCGATGTCCACCTCTGCTTCCTTCCCCCCGTGGCCATGGTGCATGGACGCCTGGGATCCACCTGCGCCGCCATAGGAGGCGACGGTAAGGTGCGGCTCGGTCAGCTCCTCCCCCAGTGCATCCGTGAGCGTGCGTGGCACATCCCGATGCAGTGCGATCTCGTCAAAGGCGTCACGATTACCTTCGAAGAGTCTGGCCTCCCGTCGGTTCACGCCGAGAACCTGATAACGGTCGGCTGACTGAAGAATGCGCATCAGGGGCTTGAGATGGAAGCTGTCCGCCACTACGGCCAGTTCGGCGACGGGCCGCTGCAGTCTGTAGACTCGAAACACTCCCTTTGCGCCCAGCACCGCCAGTCCGTCAAGGGTATGGTTCCACACGTCGCGGTCATCCGCCAATGCCAAGAACGGCTCCAGCAATGGCGGGACCTCTCTCTTCGGGACTGTCCGCAGGAGCGATTCCTCCAGCGCCTTCACAAGGATCCCGAACCGGATTCGATCTTGCTCATTGTCCGGACGGTGCCGATGCGTGGGCTGGTAGAGCGAAAGGCAGGGCGGGTCGCAATTCTCAAAAAGTCCATCAGCGAGGTCTTTGCCGAGTGCGTCCACGCTCTCTCCTCCAGTTGCGCGATGCGCGCCGTCGAGGTCGGGAATCCAAAGATCCAATGACACGAACCGGCGCGTACAGACAAGCGCAACGACGTCTATGCGGACGGCCTCGAGAACGAGCGCAGCCACCGTGGCGACGAGAATCGTGAGAGAACCGTGATAATGGCTGGGTCCATACTATGAGGTGCCCATTATCGGCATGGTTGTCACATTCTTGCCTCGTTGGGTGAGGCGAGATAAGCCGAGAGCGAAGCGAGTCGGCTCATCTCATTGTTGAGCCGCTGCACGCAATCGCTACGGGGCAGCCCGCGCATACACGATCACGAAACCCTCTCCGCCAGAGTCTGCGTTCTGTGACCACGTGCTCGGGTCGGAATCAATCACTGTGTACCGGCCAGCCGGAAGCTTCACGTTGGGGCTGGCTGCCCAGTAGGCGTTGGTCACGCCACCCTGTCCTTCTGCCCCTACGGTCTCCCAGGGCCCGTACACGGTCCCGTCATCCGATTTCAGCGAGATCGTGCCGGTGGAGCTGTTTCCGATGGCGTCGTTCCAATGATACGTCTGGATCTTGGCGATGACGGTGGCCGAAGAAAGCTCGAATGTCGGTGACGTCCCGCCGTTCTGGACCGCAAGGATGTTCTGGTTGTCGAACAGAACGGATGCGTCCACCTCTGCCGCAGTCTCGTCTTGAGGGGCCGCGCCTTCAGAAGCGATGATGCCTTCCCCTGTGTCGAGCTGGACAGCGGGTGGGTCATCCTTCTTGAAGTTATCGTTCCCCCTCTCGATTGCGTTGAGAAGAGCGCAACCCATGAGGGGCATTGCCACAAGTACGACGCCGATCGCGAGCATGATGCGATGCCTACGCTCTACCTCCACGACACCCTCCTCCGCCGAGTCCAGTTAGTCGCCCGCAGCCTTCCGTCGCGGTGCTCAGTGCTGGTCCGCCCAACGTGGTTGCGCATGAGCAGTCGCCGATGCGCGTTCAGGTCAGTCTACCTTCTGGCGTTCTGCGCTGCGCTTGTCAGGCAGACGCGACGGTAAGCTCCCACTGCTAACGAGCAAGGCCCAGCACAGCCAGGTCTACTGAGCGACCCATTGCATCATGGCCCGCCTCGCTGGGGTGAATGCCGTCATCCTGAAGGTAGGTCGCCGGATCCGCCTTCAGCACGGTATTGAAGTCAACGACGGCGATGCTGCGCTCCGCGCAGTGAGTCCTGATCCACGCGTTGAGTGTGTCGATCGACGAGTTGAGGGCATCCGCATCAGCAGAGTCGCCGAGGAGGAACCCCTGCTTGACCGGCGTCAGGGTGCACGCGACCGGAGTGATGCCGGCTTCGGCGCAGTCGTCGTAGAGCTGGGTGAGATTGGCCTCGATAGTGGAGAGGGGAACGCCTCGAAAGATGTCGTTCGTCCCGCCGAGAATCAGACAGCTGTCGGGCTTCACCGCCGCGACGTCCTCTTCGAACCGAGAGAGCAGCTGCGCGGTTGTGTTTCCATCGATACCGCTGTTGTAGACGCGCACGCCGCCCGATTCATACCAGCGGTCATGGCGAGTGCTTGGAGCATCCCAGTCCCAAGGCCACTCCGGCACGTACGTGATCGGGACGCTGGTGAGGCGCTCAAGCAGGGTGTACAGCCAGGGCTTCGGGTAGTTGGAGCCATACACTATGCTGTCGCCGAAACCCACGATGACAACATCGGGAGTCGAGCCCGACTGGCGGGGCGCGGTGCACGCCGTGCCGACACACAGACTCGCGACGAGCAAGGCCACTGTCGCGCGTGCTCCCCTCACCGGACTCCCGTTCTCCCTCGCGTGTTCAGGCATAACCTGCGGCCTGAGCGCTTGCGGTGTCAACCGTGACGCTTCTGGCCGTCAGGTTGATGTCCTGGTTAGGTGCCGCGCTACAGCCTAGAGCCGGATGGCGAGCAGTATCCCCCCGACGACCAGAAGCGCACCGCCCCCAAGCACTCCCGCTGTGATCGCAAGCCGCCTCGACTTGGTTATGGCTGCCCAGATTCCCATTCCCGCAGCGATTACAGCGACGAGTAGTAGCAGGTCGCTCACATCCGATTCCCGCCACCAACGTTCAGGATCTGTCCCGTGATCCACCCGGCCTGCTCCGAGGCCAGAAAGACCGCTGCATCCGCGATGTCCTCTGGTTGTCCGATTCGGCCAAGCGGGTAGCCAGCGGCGATATCGCGTTCGAACTCGGGGGTCATCCAGCCGGTCTGAACCGCACCGGGCGAGATCGCATTCACGGTGATTCCGTAGGGGCCGAGCTCAACGGCAGCAGAGCGGGTGAAGCTCTCAGCTGCGTGCTTGCTCGCACCGTACGAAACGTTCGACGGATGACAGTAAGACCCGTCGGTGGATATGTTGATGATGCGACCCCATGTGCCGCCACGCTTAATGGAGCGCCGTGCAAACTCGGCCATCATCAGCGCGACCGCACGGCTGTTGACGGCGAAGTGCTCCTCGTGGCCCTCAACAGTCAGGGTCCTGAGGGTGTATTCGTCCGCGAATGTGGCTTCATCGCCGAGGATCGAATCAGGAAGAAACGTGTCAGGGATAGCGAGTGCCGCATTGTTCACCAGGATGTCGACACCCGCCCACTCACTCTCCGCCGCGTCGAACAGCAGCGGAATCGATTGTGCGTCTGCGAGGTCGGCTTCGCGCGCTGCGCATACGCCGCCGAATGCGGCGATCGCGGCCTCCACGGATTCGGACGTCTGTGCGATCTCGCGGGCATAGTAGGCGCTTCCTGGACTCGCTGCGGCCTCCGCGTCCTCGGGGGCGACCATGTAGACGTCGGGACTCTGGCGCAAGTACGTGATGAGCACCCTCGCGCCTTCGCGCGCCAGTGCCACGGCTATCGCCGCGCCGATTCCGTGATTCGCGCCGGTCACCAGAGCGACCCGACCTGATAGCCCCGTGTCAACCATCGTCTGGTCCTTTCATGATCGTGCCGTGCGCCTAACGTAGGCATGAGCAGACGCGCATGCCCTCGCAGGTCAGTCTACCTCCTGGTGTTCTGCTCGATGCCCGTGTCAGGACGCTTGCTACTTGTCAGCCGCCGGTTCGGAGGTCGCAAGGACCATGGCCGCATCGAGCTCGCGAACCGCCGGGAGTAGCCAGACCAAGAGCCCCATCACCGCAATGAGCACGCCCGAGATCGCGAACCACCAAGCCACACCCACCCGTTCTGCCAGCGGACCGGCCACCAGCAACCCGATCGGTGCCGCAAGCATGGCGATGGTCATGTAGAGCGACATGACACGCCCTAGCTTCGTTGGGTCGATGAGCCCTTGAAACATCGCCGTGATCGGAGCGCCGAAGAGCGGAACCGAGAAGCCCATCGCCACGCACATCAAAACGAAGACCCAGAACGCAGATGTCGGGAGCAGGCCAGAAGCCGCGAGCATGCCGCCGACAAGAAGGATGCCCGCGCCGATAAGCTGAACTCCTGAGTAGCGCTGTGACATCACGCCGATCGCCATCGACCCGACGAGCATCCCCGCCCCGAACGCGACCTCGACGTAGCTCGCAGCGGCCGCATCTCCGCCGAAGTGCGAGAACGTCATCAACGGGAACAGCGCGTTGAGCGGCATATACAGAAGCGTGACCATCGCGAGCACGAGCGTCAGATCGAACAGCCCTCTGTGTCGAATCAGCTCTCGCCAGCCATCGACGAACTCGACGACGAAGTCGATGTGCTCTGAATCGCTCTCATCTCTCTGGGGGTTGGGAATGCGTACCATCAGGAGCGATGCGACGGCAATCCCAGCCCCGAGAATGTCGACCATCATGACTACCGAGACCGACGTGGCCGCCATCATGAAGGCCCCCAGCACCGGTCCGGCCATCGCCACACCCGAGCTCATGAAGAAGTTCCATCCGGCGACTCGCATCAGCTGGTCCGAAGGCACATACATGGGAACCGCCGCCTGGCTCGCCGGAGTGTGGAAGGCGGCACACGCGGACCGCAGCCCGATAGTGAGCATGATGGCCGTGACCGACGGTGCACCTTCTGCGAACGCGAGCAAGAGCCAGACACTCGTTGCCGCGATCATCAGATCCGCGGCGATCATCGTGAGTCGTCGATCCCATCGGTCGATGAAGGGGCCAGCGATTGGTCCGAGAAGGGCCTGCGGCAGGATGGCCGCTATCGAGGCATACGCGAGGATCGATGCAGAACCGGTCTCAGCGGTCAGCCACCACACGAGTGAGAAGTTGACCGCGGAACTCCCCAGTAGGGAGAAAGCCTGCCCGGTAAAGATGATGAGGAAAGTGCGGAGCCAGCTGTCAGTTCGAGTATTCATGACATCTCCAAGAAGGAAGGCACGGACGGACGCGCCCCGGTGGGGCGGCGAGATGATGTCCGGACCCCGACCACCGGGGTCTCTGTGCTAGCGGAGACGCGCAGACTGCATTCTGGACTCCTGAACCTGATGCGCATGAGGATTCGAGCAACGAGGCTACTATACGCGAGCCGCTCAGGTCTCGTTAAGGCTGTCGCCCGTCGTCGTCCTAACAGGCTTGGCCGAACCTGCGGCGCACGCGCTTCTCTTCCGCAGTCTGGATCTCGACGTCGTAGGCGTCTCCATCCTCGAACCGGAAGCAGATGCGCCACTGGGGCCAAGGCCAGTGGACGCTTCGCACCGGGCCTAACTCGGCGAAGCCAGAAGGTCCAGTCCCAGCCGGCACGAGAGAAAGCGCGCGACTGCCTGGCCCCTGACACTGTTACCCGCGGCGTCCAGCGGAGGCGAGAATGTCCCGAGCCCACCCTTCCCGGGCGACACGGTCATGATGCCACCACCGATGCCGCTCTTGCCAGGAAGGCCAACGTCCCACAGCCAGTCCCCGGACGTCTCGTAGAGGCCCGCGGTGATCATCGCCGCCAGGGTGTGACGACACGCTTCCGTGCCGACCACCTGCTCCCCGGTGAACGGGTTCACGCCGCCGTGCGCGAGTGTCGCCCCCATCACCGCAAGATCCCTCGCGGTCACGAGCAGCGCGCTCTGCTTGGTGTAGAGATCCAAAGCCACATCCGGGTCGCAATAGGGCTTGCCATAAGCTCGGAGCAGGTTGACGATAGCCCGATTGCGATGGTTGGTCGCCGAGGCGGAACGCAACACCCCTTCGTCGAGGAAGAGCGGCCGCCCGGCAAAGCGCGACAGCCCGTCCTGGATGACGGTCCACTTGTCTTCGGGCGTGTCGCCGGGAACCAGACTGGTCGCAGTGATGGCGCCCGCGTTGACCATTGGATTCGTCTTGCCTTGAGCATCACGCTCGACGGCCGCCAGTGAGTTGAACGGCAGACCCGTGGCATTCATGCCGATCAGATTCCGCGCTTCCTCGGATCCGATGGCCATGCAGACAAGCGCGAACACGAAGGGCTTGGCGCCGCTCATGATCGCGAAGCCGGCGTCCACATCCCCTGCCGCATACTCCTGACCATCGACGCCGACGATGCAGATGCCGAAGAGGTCGGGCTCCGCTTCCGCCAGAGCCGGATAGACTTGGGAGTTGGCGCCGCCCGTGGTGGATAGATACCGGTCGTGTGCTTCTGCGACGTACGACCGGACCAGATCGGCCGTGGGCAAACGGCCGGTCGACACGAATCGCGAGACGGTCTCGTCATCGGTGTCTCGTCGTCTTATCGTCATCCGATCACCCTCCCCGGTTATCGGTGCTGGCGGAGAAGATCCGCCTCACGGACCCGCCCCGGAGCACTCCGCTGCTCCCGGGCAGGCTCTCGTAGAGCACCCACTGATGACAGCAACGATAACGTAGGTCGTCATCGCAGCCTCCTACGCTCGGCCCAACGTGTTGGGCATGAGCAGCGGCCCATGACCTACTGGTTGATTCTAGCTCTCGCCGTCCGCTGTTGCTTGTTAGGACGGTCGGACAAGCAGGTATGCAAGCCAAGCGTGAGCCGAATGCGTCAAGACGAATCCCGCCGCCGGTATCAGGTAGATAAGGCGACTCCATGAAAGGGGCAGCCAGGTGTCAGCGCAAACTAGCCCGATGCCGAGGAGCCACCACCCGGTCGTCCATGCCGGTGCAGTGAAACCGAGTGCGCTCGAGGACCAAGCGCTTGCTGGCAGAGTAATCAACACCACGTAGCTCGCTAGATAGGAGATGAGTCCTAGCCCGTACAGAATCCAGCCCAGTCGTTGCAGTCGTCCGGTTGCGCCGAAAAGCAACAATGCGGGAAGAAGGAGTACGGCGGCGCGCAGCGCGTTCTCCGATATCAGCAGCCATGCAGGAATGCCTTGGTCAAAAGCATCGTTGCCGAATGCCGCCGGGAGGCGCGCCCACAAGCCGGTCGAAATCACCAAAGGAGGCACGATCAACAGCGCTCCATTGCGGGCAATCACCGAAGAGAGAGCCGTTGAGTTCAGACGTCCCACCCCGATCACTCGTCCTAACGTGTCGCGTTTCAGCCGCACACAAGCGCCGCCTTTCAGCCTAGCGCGTGCGTGTGTCGGCGGGAAGCGCTTGCTAGCACCTCACGACCGCAAGAAGCGACCGCGTGATCGGCCCTGGGTCGGCAACTGTGCGAGCGGGAACGGCTTGCCGTGCCCGGGGTGAACGGTCTCGACCCCGAGGCCGTTCAGCTTACGAATACTCTCATCCGCCCGGGCTAGGTCGTCTATGTAGAAATGGACTGAGGGCTTCGTCACGTTCACGAGCAAATCGCCGCAGAACAGGTCGCCGTCGCCCGTGACGACGCCTATTGATCCGCTTGAATGGCCCGGAAGATGCACCACGCGTGCGTCGAGCCCATAGACTGAGAGATCCTGCCCGTCCTCTAGGAGCACGTCGGGCTCGAAAGCCTCGAAACCCTCGCCCGCCCCCATGAACTTGTTCAGCAGCCCCGAGCCCCGTGTCAGGATCCTGAATGCGATCGTGTGTCTGTCGGGCTGGTCCTTCCTGCCTGAGCCCATGTCCCCGCTGCGCACCATCTCGGCGTCGTTGCGATGAATCGCGATGGGGGCATGCAGAGTGCGGCGAAGATGTGCACTGTTGCCCGCATGATCGACATCGCCGTGGGTCAGGACGATGAGGCGCAGTCCATCGGGCCCGCAACCTGCCGCGGCGAGTTCGGCGTCTAGCTTGTCCTGCTTGCTCGGGAAGCTCGTGTCGATGAGGATGTAGCCGCCCTCAGCATCGATGAGATAGCAGTTCACGCCGAAGTCGATCCTGCGGATTCCGCTGACCATGCGATTCTCTTCCGTCAGCGTCGGTGTGACGCGTGAGTCGCCTTTGCTCGACGCATCATCGCGACAGTGCCGGCTCCCTCAACATCTCCCACATGGGAAGCCCGACGACGGGAAGCGCGATCTCGCTGAGGAGATCGAAGCCGTAGTGCTCGTACATCTGTCGGTTCTCCTCGGTCTCCGTCTCTAGGTACAACGGGATCCCCATCCGGTCGCTTTCCTCCATGAGCGCTCGAAGCAGCGCGCCGCCGTGTCCCTGCCGTTGATGCTCGGGGTCCACGCCGACGATCATGACATAGGTGAACGCTCGCGCACCCATATGCCTCTTTCGGTCGGAGTCGAGGGGCGCGAACATGCGCATCATTCTTGGCGCGCGCATCATCAGCTGCAGCCCCATGCGCGGGGCCATCTTCATGGTGCCCGCCCGCATCGCGCGCCTCATGGTCATACGCGCATACTCACCGGGCACCACCCCAGCGATTCCTTCAAGCCTCTCTGAGGTCGCGTAGACGCGCCCGAACTCCCGGCAGTAGCGAATCGGACCCTCGAACCAAGCCGCCATCGTCTCCCGAGGCACACCCTCGAATGCTCTGGCCCAGACAGGATCATGCTCGAATGCGCGCGCCAACGTCGCTGCAGCACGGAGCAGGTCCTCGTCGCGCACCTCGTGGAGCATCTCGATTCTTGTGGACATGCGGCCCTCCAGCAGGAGCATGACAGTCTTCGCGCACGAGCGCCGGCCGATTGTGTCGAACGCGTTTACGCAAAGCCCGCGCGCCAGTTCGCTCTCAGAATACGTCAACCTGGGTCGCGTCGAGTTGATGCGCTGACTGGGCAGGCGAATGCACAGGCCGAGAACCCGTCAGGCCCGTGATCCGAGCAAGCGGTTCACATGCGGGCAGGCGTCCCAGCCGCCGACGTCGGTGTGCATGCAGCGCTTGGCCGGATCGTCGCCGCTGTAGCGCATGCAGCCCCAGCACTGCCAATGACTCAAGCTCAGATATCGCCGGCTGTTGGCCGACCTGACCTGCTCGCAGGCCGCCACAGCCTGCTCCCTGGAAACGTCCACGATTCCCCCGATGCAATTCTGCCCAACGTGTCAGAAATGAGCGGCGGCTGGCCGACCGCCTCTCTTCCGCAGTCTACCTGACGCCGTCCGCTCGTCGCTCCTCTGTCAGGCCGACGCGGCCACCGAAGCAGGTCGCTCCTGAAGACGACCTCGACGAAGCGACCTCAGCCTGCCGCTTCGATCTCCTTCGGTATGCCGAAGGTGGCGCGTGCGATGCGTGTAGCGCTTCAGGCACCGTCGAGCGCATGCTCTTGCCCTCCACTTGTTTGCGCGCCACGAACGCGCGTGCCAGAAGCGTGTCACCATCACGGTGAAACCACACGTGTTCGAAGGAGAACCCCATATGCTGACGATACAACGATTGCGCGGCAGGGGGACCGAACGGTGTGCACACTGACCAGTTCATGCTGGTGGACCCAACCAGCGCTGCTAGATCCGGTCATCCTCGCGAGACACAGGAGTGTCGATGCCGGAGAAGGACCCCCGCATGCCATCAGCTGATCGCCCGGCCACGTAGTCACTCAGCGCCTCGGTGACCAGCCGGTCGATCGACCACCTGAGCCGACGCGCCAGCCCCGCCGCTTCGGCGAACAGCTCCTCCTCGATATCGACCTCTACTCTCACTCTCTGATCTGACCCGTTGCGCGAAGATACTCGACCGTGGTCTTCGCGGTCATCGCTCTGAGGACGTCGGCCACGGCGACGGCGATCACACCGCCGTCACCATTCTTGGCCGCAGCCTCCAAGTAAGCTGCCATGTCATCGTTGTCGCGAAGGTACGTACCGGCATCCCACGCGGACATCCCCCGTCCTGAGTTCTTGAGAAGGCAATCTCGGACTTCGCGATCAACCTCGTCGTCATGTGCCGGCTTCTTGAGGTCCTCTCGGGTGATTTCGACAACGTGCTGACGATCGCCAAGGACCGCCGCCGTTGCCTCGGCAATCTCCCGTTTCTTGAAGGGCGTCGCATGCAGTAGATCCAATGTGTAGCAGCCGGTTGCCACGTCGTAGAAACTACGCCCGATATCGCGTTCGTACAGCGGCACGTCCTCGTCGAGAATTCTGCTTACGATGACCCACCTGCGGGGGTCGTCATAGTCCGCCATTCGCCGCTTGAGCTCCTCGACTAACTCAGGCTCGAGCGGCTCGTCCTCGCGCACCGACAGCCGGCTGTCTGGATCGAGGGGAACGATTGCTTCGAGGTCCTCGACAATCGGCTCCCGGGCGCGCCACAGATCCCGTGCTCGCTGCCAGTACAGCCACCCGTCGGCCTGACCGCCGAACAGCTTGGCGAGTCGTAACGCCAGATCCGCATCGAGCGGGTCGACGCCCGCGAGCAGTCGCTCCACCCGCTCAATCGGAACCCTGATTGCCTCGGCGAGCTCCTTGGCGGTCAGTTCGTAGTCGTCGAGGAACTCGGTTTGCAGCATGGCGCCTGCGGGCTCCGGCTCGAACCGTCTACGCATGCGCCGAGCCTCCTGTGCCGGCGCCGGACGCTGGGTTGGTCACCCACGTGCGTGCACGCTCTCGCCCGGGGGGCTTTGGGAGCACCACGATGTGGATGTCCTCGCCGAGAAGGTTGAGATACTTCACCAAACGGTCAAGCGAGAAGCCCTCGACGTTGCCGCTCATCAGCGCAGATATCCGTGGCTGGGCAGTCCCCAGCAGCTCCGCCGCTTCGCATTGGGTAAGACCCCGCACCGAGACGATCTGCGCGATCTCACGGGCCAGCGACAAGCGGACGGCATGCGGCTCGTCATCGGCCTCATGGCGGGTCGTGCATCGGCTCATCGGTACTCCTTCGTCGGGGTATTCACTACGTGGCTGCCCAGGTTTGGCGCAGAATCTCGCGCATGAGGGCATCCAGGTCGTCGCGGTCTGGGGGCTGCGCACGTTCTTGGTTGCGGGCGACCTCGCTGAGTCTTGAGATCTCCTCGGCCAGGAACTCACTGAGAACGCGTATGCGAGGACCGCGGTCAAGCTCCTCGCCCGCACGCTTGCGCACCAGCAGGTCAGCGACCGGCATGCGCAGCTGTTGCGGCAGCACTTCATCGGCAAGTTCTTCGAACTCCACCGGGGGAAGGGTGTCGTGACCCTCAATCCAACGGCACGCCAAGACCGGCCGCAGCACGTAGAAGTACTTCTTGAGCCAAACCTGTTCGCCCTGCAGGTACTCTCGGAAGTTTCCTCCGGCCATATGAAGGTAGTGATGCATGCATGCGCCTGGTGACACAAAGCGGTCGGCCATGCCGAGCATGCGTGGCGCCAGTGACCCGCTCTCCAAGTAGACGATTGGCGAGCGCAGCCACTCGAGAAGCGGGGGATTCGACTTGCCGAGAAGGTGCAGCGCCTTGGGCAGGTCCCATCCGCTGACGTCGAGGTCACCCTCGATCGGCCGCTCGATCACATCGCTGCGGCGTTGGGTGGTGAGGTACCACTCGGGGCGGTGGGCGTAAAGAAAGCGGACATCGTAGTCCGAATCGGTCGACGCGAAGCCCCACGCGCGGCTCCCTGACTCGACGGCATAGAGTATGCGAACGTCCTGCTCTACTTCGATTCGCGCAAGCACGTCGCGAACTCGCTCGGCAGGACCCAGTTCCGGCCTGCCTGCGTCGATGCCGGAGGTGGCATCGGCGATTGCCTGTGCGCGCAGCCAGTACCCCAGCGAGTATCCGAAAGCGGCCGACAAGGTGGCATCGTCCGCCACGGTGAAGCGCTCGGCGCCGCTCGCTAGCGCGTGGAGCCGCTCGGGACTGAGGCCCGCAACAATCGCGGGATAAGCCGTTGAGACACCGCCGCCGTGCTTGAGGAGGTTGGACAGAGTGTCCGATGGAGTTGTCGCGCTCATCCAGTCGCGCCAGCTCTCACCATCGGCCGTGCTCGATGCCGCCCATCCGGTGTCCGACATGCCTCGCACGTGCATCAGCTCGGAGCGAAGACGGCCGCGCGCCTCGGCTAGGTCGGCATCGCGCTGCAAGTTCATCCAGAACTGACCCGAGTTACCGAACAGGCGCCCCAGCCGAAGTGCCAGTTCTGCATCGATCGGCTCCTGTTCCAGGAGAAGGGCGCGTACCCGGTCGACCGGTAGGCAGAGGCGCTGCGAGAAGTCCGGCACGTCCAGCCCATACTCTGGGAGGAAGTCCTCGCGGAGTACCTCACCAGGGTGGACGTGATGGGTTCGAAGGTCATTCACCGGTACTTCTCTTCCAGGTAGCGGCGATAGTCGGCCTCGTCCACTGCGGTCCCCTTCAGGTCACGAAGGAAGGAGCGGGCATCGGGAGTCTCCGGAGGCGAGTCGGGCTGCGTTATACGCAACTGAGAACGGAGATCCTCTCGCTGTCGCAGCATCAACTCGTAGTGTTCAAGCGACAGGAGGACGGCGACGATCTTGCCGCGACGGGTGATATACAGCGGTTGCCCACTCTCACTGACTTGTGCGATGTGGCGCGAAAGCCCACGGCGAAGCTCGGTCATGGAGCAGGTTTGGATGGGGTGGTCTGTCATGCACGGACCTCTCGGCAGAAGTCGTTATACTATTTCTTGTATATACCGAGACCCAAGCCGAGTCAAGCGCGGGAGGTGCAGGCACCCGATTTCGACGACATCTATGATGAGTCAACGAAGGTGACGTTCGACGACAGTCTTACGTGAGGCAACGGGCGGTGCGGCTGTAGCGCTAACGTGTTAGGCATGACCAGCGAACCGCGGCCCGACCCCGCCCTCAAGTCAGACTACCCCACTGCCGCGGTTTGTCGGCGTCGATGCCCTTGTTACGCCCACACGCCACCGAGACCTGAGTCAGGAAAGCGGCATCCCCTTTGAAGCCAGCAACAGGAGGAGTGGCAGACTCGCATCGAGCAGGAAGTGCAGGCCCATCAGATACGGCAGAGCGGTGGGGCGGCGGTCGACGATGAAACCCGTCCAGAGCGCAAAGGGCAGGAACTTGACCGCCAGCCAGAGGTCGTAGCGCCAGTCGAGCCTGAACGCGAAGAACATGTGCTGCGCCGACAACGTCGCCCCGACGATGCCAATCACCATGCACCGGCCCATACCCGAAGCACGGAGCCGCGGGGCGACGTAGCCCCAGTACGTAGGCAGCTCCGCGAGCGCCTGTGTGGCTGGCATCAGCAGGAAGAGCGGGTAGACTGCCAATAGCGGAAGAGCCTGAAAGAGCAGCCCGTTGGGGTAGGCGGCGTCCCCCCACAGTGCGCCGGCGAGATACGTGCCGGGCAACATGGCGAACACGGTTGTGCCGACCGAGAAGATGAGCGCCCATAGCAGATCGCCCTTCCAAGTCGACCGGCTGGCGAAGTAGATGTCGCGGAGCCGCAAGCCCTCAAGGCGACCGAACCGCACCATGAGTGCGATGCAGGCGACGTTCGCGGCGGTCACGAACCAGAGCCACCATGCCGCCGAGGATGCGACGGCATCTGGGCGGCCGGTCAGCGCGAAGGCGGTCGCAAGGCCGAGGAGCAGCCCGAACGAGAGCGCTGAGCGCAACGCCAGCATGCCCCACACGCGCCGCAAAGGGATGCGTCCTTCCGCAATCAGCGGCTCAAGCGCGGTAGACGAATTCGGTGCGCTCACACCTTCGAGCACATGCCCTCCCCTTGTTGGGCCTAGCGTGTGGCGCGTCAGCCGCGCCCGATGAAGGACATGGTAGCCGAGGGCTGACGAAGTCGGCCGGAAGCGCTTGTTAGCCGCCTCTGACAAGAGCGTCGGACATCAGTCATCTGACCAGCTGGTAGCTCACGTACAGCGTGCCATTGTCGAACCGACGCTGGTCAACGAGCCGCAGATCGAGGCGAACTCCATCCGGCATACAGCGCTGGCCCCCGCCCACGACGACAGGCACGACGAACAACTGGTACTCGTCGACGAGACCAGCCGCAATCGCCGTAGCCGCCAAGGTCGGTCCGCTGACCGAGATGTCGTCAGCCAGTTCGTCCTTCATGCGTTGAACGACATGGGGCTCGAACTTGCGCTCGATCCGCGTCCGAGCGGTGTCGACAGAGTCGAGGCTGGAGGAGTAAACGATCTTGTCAGATGCGCGCCACAACTCACCGAACTCACGGATGTAGTCAGGCTCGTCGTCGCGCGTACCGAGCGTCTCCCAAGCAGACATCATCTCATGCATGCGTCTGCCGAGCAGGTTGGTGCCGATGGTGCGCTGCAGCTCATTCGCGAACCGATGAACGGCTTCGTCAGGTTCCGCCCAATCGAACTTGCCGGTGGTGTCCGAGACGTAGCCATCAAGTGACTGCATCATCGAGTAGACCAGCCGGCCCATCGCGTCCTCCTACAAGTCCCATGAGTGCGGCTAACGTGTGAGGCATGAGCAGCGGTCAAGACCGCTCAGGTTGATACTACCTGACGCCGTCCGCTCGATGCCTTGGTTAGTCAGACCGCGCCGAGACGTACTTCACGTCCGCCATACCCTCGAAGTGAGCATCCTGCGTCCAGAACATCGCGCCCCTGGCGCGCGCCGTGGACAGGATGATGGCATCAGCCATAGGAAGTGAGGCCTCGACGCTAAGCCGCGCCGCCGAGATGGCCGCGGCGCTCGAGAGCTCGACGACTTCACCCTGCTGCATGAGGGCAACCGCTTCGAGTGCCGCACCCTCGCCTCGGTCGAGGAGCGCGCGCTTGAAGACCTCGTAGACAGTGATCACGGGCACGATCAGCGAGGGCGCGTCCGAGAGCGGCGTGGCAAAGAACTCCGCATTGCGGCCGTCGCCGAAGAACTCGAGCCACCCGGAAGAGTCAACGACGTTCATACGCGGTCCTCGTCACGCTCGACCGTCGAGTCAATGCCGGCAAGGAACCCGCGCATGCTCGAGATCGGGCGCACCGGAACGAACTCGATGCGGCCGTCGTACTCGATCGCCTGAACCTGCTGGCCTGGATGCAGATCAAGACGCTCGCGGATCGCCTTGGGGATTACAACCTGGAACTTGGGTGAGATGGTGACCGTTGTCATCACGGACTCCTTATCGATGCCGCTAACGTACAACACACAGTGTATCGACAGTCTTCCGGTACAGCAATCCAAACGGTCACAGGGTTCTGACTAACGTCGTGCGCAGGAGCAGACGCCGATGCGCTCTCGGGTGAGTCTACCTATTGGCGTTCTGCTCGATGCGCTTGTTAGCGCCCGCGGATTCAGATACTAAACGCAACACCCCCACCCGATGAGGGTGGGGCGGTCTGGGACACTCACGGTTCCTCCCTACCGCCAAGCAAAGGGGAACCGATGCATGCCCAGATCACCCTGGAAGAACGATACGCCATCAAC
>JAXMKZ010000033.1 GCA_034370385.1 Coriobacteriia bacterium | reverse complement strand
GGCTACGAGATGGTAATCTCGGACGGAAAGGGATACGCACCACCAGCCGGGCATCTGATGCCGTTCTCGACGCGTCAGCAGCTCCTCGCGATGTTCAATCCCTTGAACTGAGAGTAGACCCCCCAAATCCTTACGCGCTCCGCCATGGAGAGCATCTTGACATGCGAGGTCGCGGGTGCTAGATTCCGTTGTAACATCTGTTACATGCTACCGTCCGCTGGGCGGAAAGCGATGGGTGTGACCGGGTTGGAGCTGACAACGGACCCCTAACGAGCATTGCTTTTCGGAGCCCCGAGCGCGACGCGCTCGGGTGCTTCTTGTCGCTCGCAGGGCCGAATAGGTCTCTCTGATTCACTCCGAGCGTTGACTAGGAAGGAGGTTCGGGCACTACGTTCTTCACGCTCGGGTTCGTTCTTCGTTTTCACTACGTCCGTATGTTTGGAAGGAGGAGAATATGGCTATCACCAGGCGGCAGTTTGTCACCCGTTTGGGAACCCTCGCGGCGGCCGTTGGCATGAGCCAGGCGGAGATGTCGCGAGTAGTCGGGGCCTTCGGCGCGATCGATCCCACGAAGAGCTTTGGCGGCACCCTTCACAAGCCCGTAGTGGTATGGATCCATGGTGCTGAGTGCACCGGGTGTTCCACGTCGCTTCTCAGTTTTCTCGAGAACGCAGGCGGCAAGCCGATCTACGGCGACAGCACGACCAGTACGCTGGACGCACTTCTCGCGGCAGGGCTCGACGCGGCCGCACCGCTCACGCTCACCGGTGGCCTGCGCGTCGATGCTGACGTAGCCGGCGTGCCCATGCTCAATATCGCCGATGTGGTCATCGACGTCATCGATCTTCAGTACCACGAGACGGTCATGGGCCAGGCGGGCGACCTTGCGGCGCAGTGGCTCAAGGACTTCGAGACCAACGGACTCGGTGCTGGGAAGACCGGATTCGTTCTCGTGGTCGAAGGTGCGCTGCAGAAGATCAACGGCAACAGCGCGTGGGACCCGACCGGCACGTACGCCGGCCACGTCCCGTGGTGCTCCATCGGCATGAGCGACGATTGGGACGCTGAGAATCCGACGACCTCTCCCGGATTCGAGCACGACATGCCTGAGGTTGTCACGACCTTGGCGGAGGCCGCGAACTGCCTGGCCGTTCTGCCGGTGGGTCAGTGTGCCTGCTACGGTGGGTACCCGGGCTGCAAGCCGGCTCTGGCCAGCGACGAGTTCGATGTCAAGCTGTCGCAGACCGGTGCCCAGGGCGTCTATGACTATCTCGCAGATCATGGCACCCTTGGCGCGGAGGGCAAGGTCATCAACTCGCCCGGCTGCCCGACCAACCCATTCTGGCTCGTCCTGACGATCATCCAGACGATGATCGCTGCTCAGGGCGGCGCTCCGGGAGTGGCTGCTTTGGTCGCAGGTGTCGATTCCGGTAGGCGCGTTAAGAGCGCCTATCCGATTCCGGTGCACAGCGCGTACTGCCCTCGCTACAAGTACTACACCAAGGGCATCTACGCCTCGAAGCCCGGTCAGGTCGGTTGCCTCCAGAAGATCGGCTGCAAGGGTCTGTACACCCGCTCTCTATGCGGCGTACACGGCTGGAACAACATGCAGCCGCAGAACGGCGCCGCGCAGACGTTCGTCGGTGCCAAGGGCGGCAGCCACTGCACGTCTTCCGGGCATCCCTGCATGGGCTGTACCGAGCCCGGCTATCCTGACCGCTTTGTACCGTTCGTGAAACTCTAGACACGGGAAGGAGGGTGAAATAGATGACTACATACAATCTCATTGCTGGAACTAGCGAGCATGAAGTAGACCCGATCTCTCGTATCGAGGGTCACTTGGGCGTGAAGGTCTCGGTCGAGGGCGGCTTGGTCAAGGACGCCAACGCTCACGGTAACCTGTGGCGTGGTTTCGAGAACTTCGTTCTCGGTCGCAAGCCGAACGACCCGATCACGTACATGCAGCGCATCTGCGGTGTCTGCCCCGTGCCGCATGGCCTGACTGCAACCTTTGCCGCTGATGCGGTTCTGGGCTACAGCCCGGGTCACACCACGTTCAAGGGCGTTATCACTGAGAAGGCGATGCTCATCCGCAACTTGGTGCTCGGTGCCGAGTTCCTGATGTCGAGCATCACGCACTTCTACCACCTTGCAGCCCCCAGCTACGTTCAGGGTCCGGCCATTCCGCCCTGGACGCCGTACTTCAACGACGCTTGCTACAGCCCGCTGCTTCTGAGCGCCGGTAACGGTGTGGGTGGCCAAGGGGTCGTTCCGAACGCGGCCGCTCCTAAGCTGTGGGACGCCATCATCATCAGCTACGTCACCGCGCTCAAGATGCGCCGCCTCACCTTCGAGGCCGGTGCGTTGTTCGCCGGACGCATGCCGATGACATCGTGCTTCGTCGCCGGTGGAGTTACCAACGACACCTCGGATTTGGTCGCGTTCGCGGCCAGCTGCGCGAAGTTCAAGAGCCTCATCCGTGACGTCGGTCTGTGGATCGTCAAGGAGTACGTGCCGATCGCGTTCGCGCTCGGCCTGCTCTATGCCGACTACGACAACGCGGGCAACACGGGCATCAGCGGCGATCGTCTTACGCCGGAAGACGGCAAGGGTTACGGCGCCGGTCTTGGGCGCTTCCTGTCTTGGGGCTGTTTCCCTGAGACTGACGACACGCTGTTCACTAGGGGCGGCGTCAGTGGCCCCGGCATCACGCCGTTCACCGCCAAGAATAAGGCTGAGGTCTGGTCCAAGTGGCTGAACCCGGCGAGTGGTTTCTCGGTCGAGGGGAACCTCACCGAGGATATCGCGAACTCGCGGTACTCGAAGTCCGCGGCGGACATCGCCGCAAACAGCTACACGGGCACTGAGGCGTACCCGGGTGATGTGCTGCGCACGAAGCCGAACCGCGGCGCGGGATACTCGTACATCAAGGCTCCGCTGTGGGATGGCAAGCAGTGTGAGGTCGGACCGCTGGCTCGACTCAAAGTGGCCGGAATCTACGCGGGCAATCTCGCCGGTCTCTACGGTGGGATCTACGCGCTTCCGGGCTCGGCCGCCTATGGGCTCAACCCCAACGCGCTGTCGGCGACGCTCGTCGCCGGTCTCATCGGCACCGACACCAGTGCGGTCATAGCGGGCACCAATGCCGCTCAGCTCGTCGCTGCCTGGCTGCTGCCCGAAGCGGCACTGCCGCCGGCGCTCCAGGGCATCATCAACCCCACGGGCGTTGTCGCCGGCCTGTCCGTGATGGACCGCCTCCGCGCCCGCGCGCTCGAGTCGCTCCTGTTGGTCCAGCGCATGGTTGGAGACGTTGTTGTGGACCCGGTCACCGGCGCACTGTCTTGGTCCGACGACTGGACCGATCCGCTCGATGGCGCTCACACCCTGCCGTGCTGGATCGATCAGCTCGCGGCCAGGGGCACCCAGGCGTCTTGGGTTGCCGGTTCGTCCGTTGCCCGTAAGGTCGGCTCTCACCACGGCTATGGTGCTGTCGAGGCCCCTCGTGGCGCCCTCATGCACCAGTCGACCATCAAGGACAACAAGATCACCGCATACCAGTGCATCGTTCCGACCACATGGAACGGCGCTCCGAAGTCCGCTGCTGGCGAGAACGGGGCCATTGAGAAGGCGTGCATCGGCGTTCCGTTTGATAACGACGCCGGAGAGTTCCTCAGCAAGGACGGGTCGACCATGGTCACCAGTGCTGGCGGTATCGAGGTAGTGCGTGTTGCCCAGACCTTCGACCCGTGCATCGCATGCGCGGTCCACTAGAAGACTAGGAGGTGATTGGTGTGAAAAAGCTCGTAGTACTGTTGGGCCTCGCACTGGCGCTTTCCCTGGTCTCAGCGACCGGGGCATTCGCCAACTTCGGCCCTCACGGTGGATATGCCGTGAACACCGATGCGTGCGCAGCGTGTCACCGCGCACACAGTTCGTTCTCGGAGATCCAGTACACCCCGAAGGACGTCGGTGCGCTCGATCCCGTCGACTACCCCTACGCTCTGCTCGTGGGTAGCGCTGGCACGATGACTGAGTTCTGCAACGCCTGTCACGGCACGGCCGCTCCGGGCGCCTCGACGAACGTCGTCGACGGCATCTTTGACTCCGGCCCGTCCGGTGCTGCTGGTCAGGCCATCGGCGCGGATACCGGCGGCGGCGTGCTGTCGCAGTACGTGACCGACTCGACGTTCGGCGAGGGTCTCAACGGAGGCGGTTTCACGACTACCTTCCGCAGGGACTTCGACGGCACGGCCGTTGGTGCCGTGGCCGCAGTTACGTCAACCCACATGCTTTCGGATCCGGGCGCTGGTGCCCTGCTCCCGAACTGGGGCTTTGGCTCGGCTGTTGCCGGCACCAGCCTCACGTGTGCTGACTGCCACGATCCTCACGGCAGCACGAACTACCGCCTGCTGAAGGATAGCGTCAACGGTCAGGACGTCGCGCTGAACGTCTTCGGTGACGACGATCCGGTGAACTACCCCTACGCCGACGGTTGGAAGCGCGGTGCCGATGGTGGCGCAGCGCAGATGGCCGCCTACGTGCCGGACTACACCGGTGGAACCAAGCTCGTGGCCAACGCTGGCGCGCAGGTTGGTTCGCTGTCCGAGTGGTGCGCTGCGTGCCACACTACCTATGCGGACAGGTCGAGCGACGCGAGCTACGAATGGGCTGGCTCTGGTGCACCCATCAACAGCCCGGCCTACGACGACCCCGCTGGCGTTGCTCCCGTCACGCGTCACCGTCACCCGGTTGACGTTGCGCCGAGCTCCGGCGACGCCATCCTTCAGGTGGAGGCGTATCAGTCGACCGACGCCGACTGGGTTGCGGGTCGTGCCTCGATTCCGCTTGAGCGCATGATCGGTGGCGTGGAGGAGCGGGACAACAACCTTGGTTGTCTGACCTGCCACTTCGCTCACGGTTCCTCGCAGGTCATGACCGGTTGGGCCAGTGCCGCACTTGGCACCACCAACTTCAACATGCCGGTGCGCAATGACGCACTCGGTGGCGTGGATCCGACCTTCTCCAGCGCTCTGCTCCGTGCCGACAACCGCACGGTCTGCGAAGTCTGCCACGAGAAGTAGATGCTCTTAGGGGACTCCCTGAGGAGTTCACTGGCTTGAATGTGGGGGTCCCGGGTCGTAGACTCGGGACCCTCCGCACTACGGGGACCTTGTCCGGACGATACGAGCTCGAGGAGTACGTGACGTGGAGATCGCTGACGATCGGTATCTCGGAGTGGACCACTATCGCTCACTGGGCCTGATGGCGAACCCCTTCTGTGCGGGCCAGTGGGGTGAGCCGTCGTGGATACCCTCTGAGGTGGAGGCGGAGGCGCACCGACTGCTGTCCGTTCTCCTTGAAGCCAAAGCCCAAGGTGACGCGCGTCCCCTGTGGGTCACCGAGCCCGACGTCATCGACGATGAGCTCTTCATGGGCGCCATATCGAAGCTCGAGTTCATGCTTGCAAATGATCCGGATCTCAACGCCCTTCACGCGTACGTGCCGTTGCCTGCGATGCGAATCGGCTCAGTCAGGGCTATCTTGAGTGTGGTCAGCGAGCGGATCGTGTTCCGTGAGTTCGATGAGACGCTCGCCGCGTATTTCCGAGGTGTGCTGGGAGAGGCCGACACCGGTCTTGCTTCGTACAAGGTGCTTGGCCCCGAAGGCCTGGCTCGCTTCGTGTCGGAGTTCGAGACGGACGCGACCGCCGCGATGCGGGCGGTCTTCGGTGACGAGGTGCTCGAGCGTCAGGACGAGCACGCGGATGACCTCGATGAGCGACAGATCGATGTGGAACGACTTGGCGACGATGAGGACGAAGCCGGGGAACTCGATGACACCCTCGGGGTTGCCCCCGGCGTTGACTCCGAAGATGACGAGGATTCCGAGGCGGCTGAGAGCCCCGCGAGCCACGAGCAGATGGTCCTGGACTACCTGATCGAGCATACGTCGGTACACCTGTCGCCGGTCATCGCGCGCGCCCTGCGGGCGTTTCACGAGCGGGGTCAGGTCGCTGCTGCAGCGGAGCTCAGGGTCACAAAGGCGCCCAGGAAGACCCTCGCTTCAGCCGTGAAGCTGGCGCGTGCGCGGTTCGACGACGTCACGATTCTGCTGGCGGAGTTTGAGTACTGGGAGGATGTCCCGGAGAGCCTGCGCCACAAGATAGTCGGCGCCCTGTCTGAGCTTCGTTGGTCACTGGGCAGCGATGCGCGCATCGTCTTCTTCGCGCGCCGCAGCCAAGCGCCGGAGCTCGAGGAGACCTTCGGCTCGGCGAATCGGCTCGAGTGGGAGTTCAAGTCGTTCCTCAATCCCCTGCGCTTCGAGGAAGCCGGCTTGGATGCCGAGCTCGTCGACTCGTGGCTTGCGGCTGCGACTGCGCCCGACCACGAACCGCTGACGGTCGGCGGCACAGCGCTGGCGAGCGCCGCGGAGCAGTCGGCTCAGGACTTCGATCGCTTCGTGCGAGTTGCGCGCGTGGCGGTGGAGTGCGCCGCCGAGCGTGGGGCCTCGACGATCGAGGATGCCGATATAGCGGCGGGGTTCGAATCCGTGTCGGCATCTGAAGCCGAGGAAGAGTAGAGGAGCTCGTTTCGCTATGCGTCGTATGACTCGGCCCAGCGGCAGGACGACCCTTGGCATCGCGGCCGGCGTGGTGGCGCTCGCTGCCGTCATCTTCGTGTTGTCGGCTGTCTCCGGCGGCGATCCATCGACGTCGGGAGATTCCGGGGCCGCACAGCAGACGGTGGAGTCTCGGCTCACTTCGGCCGAGATCAGGCTCGCCACCGGGGATACGACACGGGCAGTTGCGATCGCACAGGAGATACTGGCCACCGATCCGGGCAACGTGCGCGCACAGGCTATCGTCAGCAAGGCCGGGCGAGGGTCGGCCCCTGCTCCGTCCGCGCCGACGAGCCCCGGTTCTTCCCCAAGCGACGAGCCCAATTCCGAGAACCCGCCGCCACAGGTCGATGACGAGGCTTTCTCTAAGGAGATCGAGGACATCGGCGCTCTGTTGCCCAAGGCCTTCGAGGGTTACAGCATGAGCGAACCCGTCGTGATGGGTGGCGATGCGGATGTGTCCGCGGACCCTGTGTCGCCTGATGCCCCCGCGTATCGCGTCGCGTGGGCCGTTCATGACCGCCAGAGCAATGATGGAGCGGAGTCGTTCATCGCGAAGACGAGTAAGGTCGTGTACCCGAAAGCGTCTTCACAGAAGATAGTGGTTGATGGAGCACCGGCGTACTTCGGTACCGACGGCAGGGAGCTTGCTACGGTCGTCTACCGCCGGGGTCGCTACGTGTTCGAAGTGGTGGTCGTCGCCAAGACGCAGGGCGACCCGTCGAAACTCCAGCCGTTGGCCGTTCTGGCCGCGAAGGAGTTCGTCGACACGCTCGATCAGTAGGAGCCCAAGGGCGCCTGCGCGATGACAACTGACACGTGCCACTCGAGACGGAGGCAACAGATGGTTCGGACACCTGCGCGGGAGCCCCTACGCAAGGTAATCGGCGGTACCGCGGTGATGTGGGCCGCCATCGTGATCGCAATGGGCTGCTTGGCGTTGGCACCCGCCGCCGCGCATGCGGTCAGCGGCGCGGGCTATCCGTTCACCAAACCGACCACCGTCCTCGCCTCCGTTTCAAGCGATGGAGTCAGAGGGTCGTCGTGGAGCGACAAGACGAGCGTCTCCGCCGATGGGCGCTACGTCGCGTTCGTCTCGGGATCAGGCAACCTTGTGCCAGGCGACACCAATGCCATGACCGACATCTTCGTTCGAGATCTGCAGACAGGGGTCACCCAGCGCGTGAGCGTCTCTTCTTCGGGCGCCCAGGGCAACGGGTGGAGCGACGCCCCTTCCTTGTCCGCAGACGGACGGTTCGTCGCCTTTCATTCGGGTGCCTCCAACTTGGTTCCGGGTGATACCAATGAGGCAGACGATGTGTTCGTTCGCGACCTCGTGACCGGTCAGACGACTCGGGTCAGCGTTTCTTCGTCGGGCGGGCAGGCCAACGCAGGAAGCTACGACCCATCGATCTCTGCCGACGGTATGAGGGTCGCATTCCGGTCGAGTGCTGAGTCGGTCAAGTCCAACGAGCCATGCTGCGTGGATCTGGTTCCGGGCGACTCCAACGGAATGAGCGACGTCTTCTTGCGTGACTTGGCGGCCGGGACGACGACACGGATGAGTGTCGGCCTCGGCGTGGCTCAACCGAACGGCTGGAGTGACCAGCCGGCAATCTCCGCAGATGGCAACTATGTCGCCTTCCGCTCAACTGCCAGCAACCTCGTGTCGGGCGATACCAACGGCGCGGAGGATATCTTCCTGCGCGTAGTGGGCGGCACCCTCACCGCCCGAGTCAGCGTCTCTAACACCGGACTTCAGGCGAACAACGGGAGCAGCAATCCGGTGCTGAGTAGGGACGGACGCTACGTCGGCTTCGACTCGTGGGCAACGAACCTGGTCGTCGGTGACACAAATGGAAAGGCCGATGTGTTCACCCGGGATCGGCTGACCGGACGGACCGTTCGAATCAGCATCTCGTCGGCGGGCACTCAAGCCAACGACAACTGCTATGAGCCGGCGATGTCTTCCGACGGGCGCGTGGTGGCGTTCCATTCGGATGCGTCGAGTCTAGCAAGCGGAGACACGAACAAGATGACCGACGTGTTCGTGCGTGACACGCTCGGCGGCGTGACTGATAGGGCGAGCGTGACTTCCACAAGTGCCCAGGCGTCGGCGGACAGCTACGGCGCTTCGCTGTCGGGCAATGGGCGCTCCATCGGATTCACCTCGAATGCCCGAAATCTGGTCGCCGGCGACTCCGGTCTGTGGCACGAGGCATTCGTGCGTTACCAGCTTCCGGGCGCTTGGGTGGGCACTCCTGCCGCTCCTTCAAGCGTCTACCGGTCGAAGTACTTCCGCGTCTCCGGCATTCTCAAGCCACGTCACTCCACAGGCAGCCCGGTTCGCGTGTACAAGTATCGCCAGGTGTCGAAAACCGCGTGGAAGTCCGAGGGCTACATCGTGGCGAAGGCTTCATCCTACTCCACGTGGTCGCAGTACTCCGCGTCCATGCGCCTGACCACACGCGGAAAATGGCGCCTGCGCGCGTACCATCCTGCTGATTCACTTCACCCGGCGATGTGGTCGTCGTCGTACCGATACGTCACCGTCAAGTAGGCGACAAGACCCACCTACTCGGGCTCGAAGTCGGTATCAATGCGCTGACGGCCCACGGCTTCGTCTCGTGCGCGCGTGTATACTCGTCTCAGACCTGCTGGCATGCTCGCTGCTCTACAGGGGCATGCACGTCTCACAGCCGCGTTCCGTTGGCCCGGCAGCCTCAGGATGCGGTGCAGGCCGAGACCCGAAAAGGAGGCCGGCGGCGCGCGTGAAGCCCCGTGCTACCAGAAGCTTCATCGTCATCGCCGCGATCGCCCTGTTTGCCGCGGCGCTCGCGTTCTCAGCCGCGCCCGCCCTGTTCGCCGCTGACGGTGAGTCGGTCATCGAGACCGCCGAGCCGGTCGAAAAGACCTCCTGCGCTCCTTGCCACCTCGACTTGGGCGATGTCGACGTCCCCGGACTGGTGTTCGGCCACGGCAACCACCTGCTCGTCTCCTGCGACGCGTGCCACTCGCGCATGCCGCACCGCGGTGACAACAACACCGAGCACGTCCCCATGGAGGTCTGTTTCGCCTGCCACGGCATCAGCCACGGCGATCAGGGCGAACTGGCCACGAGCGAGTGCGAGGACTGTCACACCCCCTCGTTCCAGTTGCGCCCGAAGTCCCACTCCGCCGACTGGGCCAAGACGCCGCATGCCGAGGCCTCGGCCTCCTCGGGCGTGAACTCGTGCATGATGTGCCACGACGCCGGGCCGGACTGCGATGCGTGCCACGCCAAGGAGGCGCCCGACGTCGCCAAGATGCCGCCCGTCTATCACACGGTGGTCACCCCGTTGCCCAAGGGCCCCAACGTCCAGATC
>JAXMKZ010000032.1 GCA_034370385.1 Coriobacteriia bacterium | reverse complement strand
CCCGGAAGAGTGGCATCCACACGAGAAGGCTAGCACAAACTCCCATATATTGCCAGTGAATATGCCGATTCTGTGCGCCGCCCCAGAAGACGGCAAACCCCCGTCGACCCGGAGATCGGCGGGGGTTTGTCAGCAGTCTGAAGCCCCCGCTCCTCAGCGGGGGCTTCGCTGTACCGCCGGTCCACTGCGAGCTACGCCAGCGGAATCGTCTCTGTGTATACCAATCGCGAAACGGGGCTCACGGGCCCGCGCTCCTTGAACCATTCGTACTCTCTCAGCACGACACGGTACTGAGCGCTCGCTGTCTTGCCGCTCAGTTTCGCAGTACCTCGCCACGTGGTGCGCGTGTCTCCTGCGACTACCTGGAAGACTGTCGGCAGTAGTCTGGTCAGCTCGACTTCATCGCCAACATCGGCCCAGCCGATGTTCGCGTCGCGACCTGCGATCAGCTTCTCAAACTGCATGGTGACGGTGGCTCGCTTGTTCGCGTCGTTGCCACTGTAGCTGTGCCCCGTGACTGCGACGGTGACGGTGAGCCCGTCGACAGCGACACTCATGTTTGCATACCGCTCCGGCGTCAACTGAACGAAGTCGGCAACCACGACGGATGAGAGCTCCAGGCCCGGCAGTGAGTACGGCTGATACCGCGCGAGCGCAAGCTTGATGAAAGGGAAGTACTCGGATCCTGGATCGACGACGATATCGGCGAACCACAGCTTCGATTCGGAGTCGTACTCCACATCGTAGCCGGCGACCCTGACGTTGGCTCCCGCATACTCGCGAAGCTTGAGGTTGAACCCGTGCCGCGAGACCCCTTTGAAGCTGAGCAGCGGAGGCCGTGCAGCAGGAAGCTTGCCCGGGGTCGTCCACAGCGGGTCTCCGCCCCACTGCGTCACGAAGGGCTGGGCACCCTTCCAACCGGCATCGCCAGCAGCCTGCTGGTACAACACAACGCCGAGCTTCTCGTCGTCTCCGGAAGAGAACCACGGCCGATTGAGGTAGACCCGCAGACCCCCTCCCTTACGCGTGCTGGTCGTACCCTTCCGCTCCCACCCGAAGGTAGGCATGATGTGCACGAGTGACGGCGGGACCGGTCGTGCGGAGCTCGGCACATGCAGGTCCTTGGGCGGTGATGTCAGCGTGTAAGTGAGCCCCTCTTTGTCGGCGAAGAACTTCTCGAAGCGTGTGGCGTAGGTGGCGCGATAGGTGACCTTGCGGTGCTTCGTGTCCCCGAAATGCTGGCGCTGCGGCTTGGTGTCCACGCGCCGGTCGTGCACGAGCATGCCCGCTGTCGGGACGACGCCCCACGCCACGCCCCTCCACGCGCCCGGCAACGATTGGCCGCAGTTCAGAACGCGCGTCTGGTTCTTCTCGCACGTGAGGTTGAAGGCAGGCGCCTTCTTCTTGACCGCAGTCGGACCCCACAGTGGCGCAGGCTTGGCCGTGTCGTCGACGTTCTCCGTCCATTCCGCGTCCACGTCCACCTTCACCGTGCTCTTCCCGTGCACCTGCATCCAGTCGATCAGAGTGGCGTGCGTCTCGCCGGCCTTGCGCTCCATGTGCGCACGGTTCGTGAAGAGCGGCGAGATCATCGGCTGGTCGACGGCGTGGATCAGCGTCAACTCCTGCTTCGGCGAGAGCAGCCAGTTCTGGCCGATGAGCCCTACGTTGATGAGCGCGTTTGCAGCGGCAGACAGGCTCGCGGAAGCAGCCACCGGCACTTGATTGATCTTCGGGGCAGCAGCGGGCGTCGCAGAGGCCGAAAGCCCCTTGACTGCTATCGTTGAGGGCATCGCCAACTTCGGCACGTACTTCTCCATCGTCCACTGGTGAACCCCCATGACCTGCAGGTCCGAGGCGTTGAGGTACGAACTGAGTCCCACGACGTACTCGTCGGCCTTGGGAAGCTGGATTCCCAGTCGGCGACCGGAGTCGGCCCACGTCGGCAGCTTGGGCAGGGCTCTCAGAGGCAGTCGCCCATCGGTTCCCTCGATGCCCTTGACCGTGAAGCGGAACGGGAGTCGGTCGTACCACGGCGCACCGCTCTGCTCGAAACCCACGCGGAACGAAGCGACCGTGGTACTGCTCGTCGACGATAGCGGAATACGCACGCCGCTCACCTTGGTCGCGGCGCCGATCGAGCGCGGTGTCAGGCTCTGCGCGACCCCGGGCAGTCCGGCGAATGCGGCTCCACGCGCGTATCGGTCAGGCAGGTACGGCACCGGCGACTCGATCGGATCGACCGGAGTAGCGCTGCCATCCGGTTTCTGCGGAGGATCGTAGGCATCGCGCACGGCCAGCACGCTCCACAAAGCCGGATCCAGTGGCCTGCCCGACGCCGAGGTCTCTAGCCCGCCACAGGCTTCCACCATGTTGACCGACACGCGGGGCGGCGTGATGTGCCGCGCGGCGTCCTCGGTGACGACCGAACCGGTCACCGGGTCATGGTAGCTGCGCACCACGATGACGAACGGTGACTCAGACGGCTTGGGCTCGGCGACCGGGACGACCATCGGCGGCTTCACGGGGTCATAGCGCTTGTGCGTGATCGCGCGAGACACGAGCGGGTTCGAATCTCCGGAGCCACCCGGGTCCGCGGCCACGGTGCCCTTGGTGAACGGCACGCTGTTGCCGGCGAGGTCAACGGCGCGCGCGCGGAAGCGGTACGTCGTCCCGAATCGCAGCCTGGGCAGGTCTCCCGGCGGAACCTTGAAGCGAACGTCGAGCGGCAGGTCCGGATGCAGATAGTGCCCCGACTCCGATTCGTTGCCATCGGGATCGGTGAACGTGTCCTTGGGTGTGGAGACGCCGTCGCCATCAGGCTCGGACAAGGGCACTCCCGGGCGCGGGGCCGCGAGGCTCCAGCCGCCCCAGTCAAATACCGACTCGTGTATGCGCATCTCGTTCGGGGGCGCATCGCTGTGCACGTCCTGAGGCCGCGACACGCCGCCGAGCTGCACCCACCCCTCATCATCGAACGTGAGCTTGCCTGACCACTCGATCGGCGTCTTGCCGATGGAATAGGTCCCGATACGGCCACATAGTCGGTGCCACTGACGGGTCGCGCTGTCCCACACGTCGATGCGGTAGCCGCGAGTCAGATCCTCGGCGTAGTTGACGGTCTGGTCCTCGAGTCCTGCCAGCAGCTGGGCGTTCAGCTGAGCGGAACGCTGGAACTGGGCCTTGACGCGGTCGGACAACCCGCCGACCGCCATGCGAATCACCGGCTGGCCGAGCGCTGGCAAACCCATCGGCTCGGTGTTAGCGACTGCCAGCACCTGCGAGGCCGAAACCCTGCCCTCCTCAACCGCCGACGCACCGAACGTGGTGACCAGCTGCTTGTTGATGATGTCGGAGGCGTTCACTGCCGTGTTGACGAGGCGTGATGCCGCCAGATCCACATCGACGTTGTAGAGCTTCACCGGATCTGAGGCCGGCTTCGTGATAGAGCGCGCAACCAGGTAGCCGTCGCGCACGTACCCGTCTCGCGATGCGATACGGAACTTGGTCACGCGTCGCGGCGCCACGCGCGTCACTGCCATATCCACTGCGGTCCACTGCGCCGCATCTCGCCGCGAGAGCGTCTGACCGTCGTGGGGCACCGTGATCGAGCTGGTGGCCGCACGACCGTCCGGCCACGTCACCTTGACCCGCACCCTCCTCGTGCCCGCCATCGCCGAGTTGAACGGCACCTGCACGTCGACGACGAACCCCAGCCGCCTCATGAGCGCCGGGTAGCTTCCCAGCGCGGAGAACGCGCGGTGGAAGTCCATCGGCGGAATCGGCGGGGCGACGAACGTGTCCGGGATGTCGTAGGGCCTGTGGAACTGCTCAAACGCGTTGAATGCGGGGCTTTGGGCCCGGGGGGGCGCCGCCGCAAGCGCCGTGATGGCGCTCGTGCGGATGATCGGCGTCGGCAGGATGTTGATGAACGGCGGGTTGACCACGCCGGGTATGTTGATGAGCTTCGCGATGGTCGGCACCTTGTACGCGAGCGAGGGCGTCGCACCCACCGCAACGTACTGCTGTTTGAGCGTGTTGAAGACACTGGTTGTCGCAAAGGTCTTCATCGCGACACCTGCGAAGTTCTTGAACTCGTAACGCTTGATCGGCATGTTCGGCCCGAAGAAGCTGTCCCACAGCGCCGGCTCCGCGGCCGCGCTCACGCGCGTCGCTGCATAGCTGCGCCTCACCTCTGGCGACGCGGCATTGCTCGTCTCCACCGCGAACGACAGCCCGTTGGAGGTGGCTGCCCAGTTCACCCCGTCTTGCTGGAAGTCCTCGAAGTCCGGGAACTGGGCGATGACGCCCATCGGCTGAGTCGTTGCCAGTCGCGGCGACATGAAGACCGACAGCAGCAGCTTCTGATTGCCCCGCGCGTCTGGCTTGGTCAAGCCGGTCGGCAGAGCCGTCCATATGAGCGTCTGAGTCCTGGCCACTTCGATCACGCCCCCAACGTTGCCGGTGCGAAGGCTTCGCAGTATGAGTCCCAGTCTGTCTGGGTTGGCATGAGGTCACCGAAGCGCGGGTCGTCCCCCGCGAACGTCTTGGTGACCGATAGTTCGATCGAAATCGAGAAGAACACGATCTCTATCTCGATGGTGAGGGTGGCCGTTCCGGTGAGCTCGTCGCCCTTGACTGAGGGGTTCGACTGCTTCGGGAACGTCTTGTAGCGCAGTTCGAGATAGAACGTGAGCGTTACAGAGATGAGGCCGAGGATGTCGAGCTCACCGTGGATGCGGATGAACACGACGAAGTCGAGCTTCTCGCTGTCTCCGACGCGCTCGTACCGGACGCTCAGGCCGCCCTTGATCTCCACCATGCCCGAGGCGATGCCGCCAATCCCGAACGACGTACCGGCGCCGAACTCCAGACTGATCTCAAGCGCCTTCATGCCTTCCGGATCAAACGTCATCATCACGTAGCCGCCGCCGCCAAAGCCCATGACCATGATCTCGAACGGGTTCTCCCTCGAGCAGAACGCGAAGTCCAGGGTGACCGGATCCCCGTTGAACGGCAGCATCAAGGCCGCATAGAACGACATGTTCTTGAGACTGAACACGCCGATGGCAAGATCGGGGATGGCGATGGTGAGCGAGGCCTTGACGCCTGCGCCTGTGACGTCGATCTTGAGCGGGCCGGCCTCCACGAGGGTTTCCGAGGCGCTGACGCCCCCTTCGCGTACCGCGAGCGAACTGCCGCCTCCCCCGCCACCCAGCGCGCCCAGATACTCGGCGAGTTTAGCGAGGTACTTCAGGTCCCCTCCGAACTCGACGTCGCTGATCTGCGGATCGACCGTCGGAGACGCGCCGTTCACCGACTCGAAACTGATCTTGTCGAAGGAGAGGATGATCGCGTCAAAGACGCCCTTCACCAGATGCAGCTTGAAGTCGACGAGTTCGCCCTTGACGAGATACTCCGGCGGAGCGGCCCCGTCCTCGAGGCTCTTCTTCACCTCTGCGGTCAGAACGAGCTTGCACCCGGACCCAGCGAGGAAGATCGTGAAGCTCCGCTTGATGTTGGTGCTCCACGAGTAGCGAATCGTCAGCGTCTTGGTGACCGCCGTATCGAGGATCTTCTCGAATACCGGCATCTCGTTGATCCCGGACGTGGCACCAACGGCTTGATCGAGCACGACGCCGATGATGTCTTTGAGCGTGATGCCGCCGAGCAGCTTGGCGTTGACCGCGTCAAAGAAGTCCTCCGGCTTGAACTTGCCCGAGCCCATAAGCCCGAGGTCGCCGCCGAACGTCCCCTTGGTGGCGCTGATGCCCGTGAACTCCGGAATGGGCGTTGCGAGCGCGCCGGACAGCGCTGCGGGGAACTGAACCGGCGGGGCGGTCACGATCTCGGCGAAGACCCGCCCTGCGGAGTTCCCGCCGCCGTAGCCCGAGTCGCGGTAGATGTCGGCGATCCGGATCGTCGTGCCCGCGTCGGAACCCGTCAGCTCCTCGATCGCATCGAGTCGCACACTGGCCTGGAACATGAGGGGCTCGAAGCGCGAATCGCCGACGGTGGTGGTCGGGTTGGACGGCGTGCCGTCGAAGCGGATCCAGCTCGTGGGCATGACGCGCTTGTCGCTGGCGCTACCCGTCGCCTTCGCGAACGCGACCTTCTGACCGATCATCTGGACCTGCACGCCGCGCACCGATGAGGCGCACTTGTCGATGACGACGTTTGCGGCGGTGTTCGTGGGGGCCGCCCCGTAGTTCGACGACCATGTATCGAACATGAAGATCATCGGCGTCTCGAACTTGTGGACGACGCCGTCCCAGTCGGTGGCCTCGCACTTGAAGAGGTAGTCGCTGTTGGTGTCGACCGACTTCACCCAGTACGCGGTTCCGGTCCCTACCCCTGTGATGACCCTGCTGTTGATCTGCGAGGTGACCTTGGTCTTGATCTCGACCTTGGAGAACGGCATCCGCCTCTTCAGCAGCGTGCCTTCCTGGGAGTACGTGCGCACGGGCTCCTTGATGACGATGAAGGACTTCTGGCCCAAGAACGCCAGACCCGTCGCGGCGTCGACGCGGCGCTCCGTGATGGTCATCTGGACCGCCCGGTGACCCCACGGGAACATGCGCCCGATCTTTTCGATCTTGACGAACTGGTCCCGGCCCATCGTCATCCGGTGTTCCCATTTGCTGACGTCGCCGAAGACCCGCTTGCCATCCGCCTTGATCGACTGGAGGTCCCAAACACCAAGGGAGTCGAGCCACGCGCCCAGCGCGGTGAGCATGAGGTGATTCACCTGAATCGGCGCCTCGCGGTACCTGCCTGTCAGGTCGATGACACTCCACCGGTTGCCGATTCCGCCGATGTCATCGCTAGCGACGAGGCCCGGCGGGTCGGCGAGCGTGCCGTCGGTGAAGCTATTGCGCCATAGATCCTGCCGGGGCATCGCTGACAGTGCCATGGAATTGGGCGAGTTGAGCCGCGTCTGGTACAAGCGACCCCACACTGCCCTGAGCGTCGGCCTCATCTCGACGAAGCTGAATCCGGGGGCAAGGTCACCAGGACTTATCACGCCTATTGCGCCCGGATCGATCACATCCATGAGTCCGCCCGGATCATAGGCGATCGGCAGCGTGACTCCCGGACCGACGATTGCCGAGGCACCGACGGAATCTGACGCCGTCAGCGCCCCGAACCCCACAGGAAGGAACCCCCCACGCAGGCGCGTGTGCCACAACTCAGTCCGGCCCTTGCTGGTGAAGGCGATCCTCCGGTGAGACCACCACTCCTCCTCGTAAGGAGACAGGATGAGTCCCCACGGCAGTTCGAGCGACGTCTCCGGTGGGGTCTCATCGATGAGCGAGCCCACCTTGGGTTCACGCATCTGAGCCGTGAGATCGTCCGAGGACGAGACCCGTTTCGCGGCCGGCACGACGTAGTGGGTGAAGCCGCTCCAGTCCAGAAGGCCGTTGAGGTTATACGGAATTCCGTTCTTGATGCGCTCATCCGAAACGCGGAAGACGAGGCGTGACGGCTGGGAGAGGTAGGCTTTCAAGGGCGTCTTGAGCTGAGCGACGATGCTCGCCGGAATGTCCTTGATCGCCTGCTCGAGGATGTGCTGAGGCGGGAAGTAGACGGCCACGTACGGCGTCTTGCGAAGGTTGTCGCGGACGAGCTTGGTCACGCCGCCATCCGTGACGATCGCCATGTTGTAGAACTCGAAACGCAACGTGAGCATGTCGTCCGGACGAGTCACGGACACGGTGGACCCGAAGAGCAGGGGGAGCGGCCCGATGCCTATCGGAAGGTCGATGATCGGACCGAGGCCCACGCCGGGCGCCAGGATCGCGCTCGCAGAAGATGATCCCGTGCGCACCGGGTCCCCGAGGTTCACCGTCGCCCTGGCTTGCGCCGGATAAGCGATCGGAGTAGCGAGCGCGCCCTCAAAGGGTGCCATCAACCCCCGTACCGCCGGCTGCGCGCTGATGCGCGTCACGCCTTCTCTCGCCGTCATCTCAAACGGCGGCGACCATTCCGCGGCACCGACCAGCAGTGCTTGACCGTTGGCAGGAAGCCACGCCGGCGTTTCGGAGAACCTGGCTGCCACGTGATAGCCCGCACCCCCGTCAAGCAGGCGCGCGTAGCGCACGCCCGTCAGAGCAAGTGCCGCGGCATCTTCGACCGCACCGCGCATGCCCGGGACGAACGTCGCCGTGCCTCCATTCGAGGACTGAGCGACGAACGCGCTATAGACAGCCCCCGCACGCGTCTCCGCCGCCTCGACGGTCAGGGTGTCGAACGTTCCGGGCCCAAACGCCACGGCTCCGCTCGCCGCGGGCTCCGGCGAAGGCAGCGTCCAGGTGCGACCGGCCGCTTCGATCGTGATCAACGCGCGCCGCGCGACGTGACGAGACAACAGGCTCGCCGCTTCGCCCGCCAGCCCGATCTTGACCGCGTCGGCGACCAGGTCGGCGCCAAGCCCCGTGATTCGAGCGACTCCCGGGCCCTCAACGCGCATCGACCAGTCCGGCAGCAGGGTGGCATGGGCCGCCGAGAGGAAACTGAGCGCGACGCCTCGGCCGAGGTCGAACGACTCGCCGGACAAGTCTACTCGGGATGTCGCCGACTCCTCGCCAGCAAGCCAGGAGGCCAGCGACACTTCGGCGGCGAAGCCTCCAAGGTCATGGAACACTCGCAAGCGCGAGAGAATGCCCTGACCGACGAGATGCAGTTGCATGCCGGCTGGAATCGCCGTGCCGGGAAACAGCGCGTCGGCAAGGACGGCACGCCAATCACCGTTGTGCGACAGGTTGAGTTTCGGGGACCCCCCGAATGCCGCGGGATCGAGTGAGGTGCGGTGACTTCCGGCTCTCAGCCATGCCCCGCGGGCCTCAACGCCCGCCTCCGGTACCGTCATCGGCTCAAGCGAGCGAATCGACACCGCCCCCGTCGCTACGACAGCGGCCACGCCAGCGGCCTTGAGCACATCACGACGGCTCACGATCACCGGTGCGCCGGCAAGGCCATCAAGCACCTCGCTCAGGTGGGGACCCCGTTTCAGCGGCCGGTACGGCAGCGCGTCGGCGGTGATGGCGGCGGTGTTGAGACGGATGGTGCTCATGACCTTGACCTCATCTCATAGCGAAACTAGGCAAGAAGCCGCAGCGCGCAAGAACCCGACGCGGCAAGCCGCTTCGGGCGATCTCCCCTATGTCTGCGTTGGGGCCGTGACCGAACCGATCCCTGGCATCGATGCACGCGCCCTCGCGCATGCGCATGAATGTAATATACGCAATGAGACCCCCTCGCCCTCGCATGAGACGACCCCCACTGTGCATACGGCGCAGTAGGGAGCGCGAACGGTTGTGCTGGCTTGCTGAAGGGCCCACCGATGTGACGAACGGCGGCCCCGTCCCCTAGCGCAGGGCCGATCCTCGACGCGCACAGGGGGCCGCTTGCACCTAAAACGTCGCCCCGCTGATGCCCGAGCTCGTGCCCGCGCTTGTCGCCCGCGCGGCTCGCGGGTACCATGTCGTCTCGCGCGCGGGTAGCCACTGGCCACCTGCGAGCCGCGGAGAGTTGGCCGAGTCGGCTGAAGGCGCTCGCCTGCTAAGCGAGTATGGGGTTATAAGCCCCATCGAGGGTTCGAATCCCTCACTCTCCGCCAGTTGACATCGACTCCTGCATCGCCGGGCGCGTTGACAGCGCGCAACGGCGGTGGCAGGATACGCAAGCCGCGAAGGCGGCACGCGCGCCTCTAGCTCAGCGGATAGAGCGTCCGGCTACGAACCGGGAGGTCGCAGGTTCGAATCCTGCGAGGCGCACCATGTGATGTCTCAGGACATCGTGGACAGATGTGTCACGACATCGTGGACACATCGGCACGACCGATGGCCTGATAGTTCTTGGTCGGATCGAGGGTGAGGTGCCTTAGCATCTCACCCTCTTCCGTCAGAACCCGGACATCC
>JAXMKZ010000031.1 GCA_034370385.1 Coriobacteriia bacterium | reverse complement strand
GGCGAGGTCTAAAACTGGCTTAGGCATCGGAATACTTAGGGTTTTCAGGAGGTCGACGACGTCTTGGGACGGCTCATTGCGCCGAAAGAATCGATGCGTCGGGGTCTCGAACTCCGCCGCCTGAAGCTGGCTCAGGGCATGCCGGAGCCATGGCCAGCTCTTCTGGCAGGCGATCTCGGCTACCCGCTGGATCAAGAGCGCCAGCACGCAGATCTTCACGTGCGCCTCGATGCGGCGTGGCAGCCAGTGGTGCATCGGCGTGAGGTGGATCTGGGTGGTCTTGAGGCTCCGGAAGCACCGTTCGATCACCAAGAGGCCCTTGTAGCCACTGGCCGCATCCGCGGGCGTCAGCGTGTCATCGTTGGTGATCAAGACCCACTTGCCGTCGAGCTTCTCGGCCTTCTTGATCTTGAGGGGGTCCACGTAGATCTGGCCCGCCGGGCTCACCGAGAGGTAGCGCTGGGTGCGCCCAGAGGCCAGCAAGGCCACGGCCCACTTGGCCGTGGCGCCCCAGTCCTGATGGCGCCCCAGTTCCTCCCGCAATTCGGCAAGCACGATGTCTCGGTGGCGTTTCTGTCGCTCCGCCTCCCGGGGGTTGTAGCAGACGAAGTAGCGCCGACGAAGCTCCCCATCGCCAACCTCGACCTCTTTGACCTGGAGGTTGTCGGCCACCTTCTGGTAGCGCCCTGGGCGCGTGAGGACCTCCTCCTGCACCTCCTTGACGCTCGCCGCCCGCACCGCCAACAGGTACTTGCCCCCGCCGACGGACAAGAGTTCGCGGTTCTGGGCGCTGTCCATCCCCGCATCGGCCACGAAGAGGCAGCGGCTGAGCTTCCAGCCGCGCAGGTCAGCTTTGACCTTCGCGATGGTGGTCACGTCGGTGGTGTTGCCGGGCAACACCCACGAGCGTACCGGCAGCCCCTCTCGGGTCACCGCGAGCGCTACCACGATCTGCGGGTTCCAGGTCCCGTTCTTGCTCTTGCCCCGCTTGCGCAGCCCCGGCTTGGCCGGCTTCTCCTGGCCCGCGGCGGCCCCTGCGCCCGTTTCGACACCCCCGGCTTCGACCTCCTCGTCGGGGTCTTCGAAGTCGACCGCGAACGACGCCGTGGTGGTGTCGTAGAACACCAAGTCCACCGTCAGGTTCAGCAGGTCCGCGGTGTGGAAGAAGACCCGCTCCTCGACCCGCTCGGCATGCCGGTACAGGAGATCCATCGCCTCGTAGAGGTGGTCGAGCTCGAGCTCCCAGCAGGATGGCAGATGCACCCTGGGCAGCCAGCGATCCCACACCCCGACTTTGCTCTTGGGCTCGCACAGGCGGTTGGCCGTCATCGCCAAGAGCGCCCGCTCGTAGGGGTGCGTGCAGCCTTCCGCGGCGGCCACCTGGCGCAGCGCCGGTCCGATCCCCAGCCGCTCCCACAGCGCCTCGATCACCACCACCGGCCCCAGGAGCCGCGAGGCGAGCCAGCGCAGTCCAGGGGGCCAGGGATCTGCCGTCCTCGCCGCCTCCGGTCCCCCGGCGCCGGCTCCGATCAAACCCGGCTGGGCGAGCGGATCGCGCACCTCCATGCCAACCACGCGCGCGATGGACTGGCACAGCCGGACCAGGGCGTCTCGCGCCTCGCCATCGGCGCGGCCGAAGTTGTGGATGATCTGAGCGACCGACTGGCGGCTCTCGGGGTCGCGGACGTTGTGGGCGAGTTGGTGATACTCGACCACGGAGCCGTCGCGGTTCTTGCGCTTGGTGGTTCGGAGGAACATGCCCACATTGGAGCATGTACTACCTTACTCGTCAAGCCACAATTGCCATGTCGTGTGCCTACAGAT
>JAXMKZ010000030.1 GCA_034370385.1 Coriobacteriia bacterium | reverse complement strand
AGGTGAGCGCGAAAGCCAACTTCTTGATGTTCTGGGCCGCTGCGGTCAGCAGGCACTGCTCTGAGACCCGCTCGATCCCCCGCATCCTGCAGTATCTGAGTCCGTGGAGCTCCTTGGCATCTGCGAAGGAGCGCTCGACCGTCTCTCTTCTTCGCGCATAGATCCTCGACCCGATATCGCTTCTCGTGAAGTCCAAGCAACGGTCTTTGGCGTCCTCCCAGACATGCCGGCGGATCGTGCGTTCGCGCTGAGCGGGGGTGAGGCAGAGTGCGATCTTCGGGCACCCCTGACAGCGTGACCTCGCTGCCCGGTAGGAGCGGTACCCGTTGCGGTCGGTGGTCGCGTAGGCGAGCACCGCGCCTTGCGGGCAGCGGTAGACGTCAGCGTCGCGGTCGTAGTCGAAGCGGTGCTTGCCCCACACCCCCTTGGGATGCCCGGCCCGTCTTCGCCCGACCGCCGCTTCGATGCCCAGGGCGTCAAGGCCCTTGCAGACGGGGAAGGTGTTGTATCCGGCATCGATGCCGACGGCAGCGACCTCGAAACCGAACTTGTCGATCTGGGTCGTGAGCCTGTCGAGGTACGGCTCGGCGTCGGTGACGTTTCCCGGGGTCACGAACACGTCGGTGATGATGCCCACACGCGTGTCGACGGTCGTGTGGTCGAGGAAGAAGAAGCCCTTGGGCTTGCCGTCGCGGTGCATGAATCCGGCATCCGGGTCGGTCACGGAGCGCTTGATCCTGCGCTCAGGCGACGGCTTGGTCTCGTCGCGATCGAACGGCTTCTTGCCGTGTGCGGCGCGGTCGGCGTCGATGTCGGCGTCGAGATCAGCCAAGTAGTCGGCAACGCTCGCACTCACGTGGTCCTCGGTGTGGCGCCTGCCGTTGGCGTTGGCTTTCAAGTGGGTCGAGTCGGTGAAGAGCACCTCTCCGGAGACGAGCCCGGCGTCGATGGCCTGGATGACGATGCCGTCGAAGATGCGCTGGGCGACGTCGGTGCCGGCAAAACGCCTGCGGCGGTTCTGCCAGATAACCGACGCGTCGAAGACCGGGTCGGTCAGAGACAGGCGCAGAAACCAGCGATACGCCACGTTCACCGCGATCTCTGAGACGAGCCGCCGCTCGCTTCTGATACCGAAGAGGTAGCCGATCAGAAGGGCACGGAACACGATCTCGGGCTCGATGGCGGGACGGCCGTTGTCGGCAGAGTAGTACGGGCGGCAGATCTCGTTGATGAAGGAGAAGTCGACGGCTGTGTCGATGCGGCGTAGCAGATGATCGGGTGGAACGAGTTGTTCGATCGTGACGAACTCGGCGACCGTCTGGCGGTTCGAGTCTGCGGTGAACATCGCGCCTCCCGGAAGAGTGGCATCCACACGAGAAGGCTAGCACAAACTCCCATATATTGCCAGTGAATATGCCGATTCTGTGTGCCGCCCCAGAAGACGGCAAACCCCCGTCGACCCGGAGATCGGCGGGGGTTTGTCAGCAGTCTGAGGCACCCTTTGGGGTGCCTCGTTCTGTTCACCTGCGGAGACTCCGCGAACAGCGTCCGCGAAGCGGGTACAGTCCTGTAGGACCACTCGGAGTAGGAAAGCCGGGCTGCACGGGTACGGGGCGTCCGCGTGCCGGGGCCACTATCACGACAGGTGACTGAAGAGGACTGCAGGGACTCCGCCAGCGACCGATCTTGGACGTGATTGGGCTCTTCGGCAAGGTCGATGTCGCTACTGAGTACAGCATGGCGACGGCCATCCCGATTGTGGTGTTCGGTGGGTACTTCATCGCGACCGCGATCGCAGCACGGCGCATCGCCCTAGAAGGGTAGGATGATGGAAGCCTGAGGGCTGTCTGTCGAGAAGGCGCGGAGGCGGGCTGACGGGGGACCTTCCCCGGTCGATCGCCGGGTCAGGGCACCACGACGAGAGGGGTCTACATGGCAAAGGACGAGGCGAGGTTCAAGCGGCTCAGGATCTACAACGTGGTGATGGGGCTCTTTCATCTGCTGCAGGGGGCGGCCATCGTGGCGCTTCGCGAGCCCTATGACATCCAGGTGACGGCATCGTGGTTGAACCAGCGCCCGGGGCCCCTCGTCTACGGTGCCCCGCAGCCGTACTTCACGTTCGACCTCGGCCTTGGCGTGGCGCTCTTCCTGTTCTTCTCGGCTGCGGCGCACTTCATCATCGCCGGTCCGGCGTACGCCAGGTACGTTGAGGGCCTCAAGCAGAATCACAACTACTTCCGCTGGATCGAGTACGCGTTCAGCTCGTCGCTCATGGTCGTGTTGATCGCGGCGCTTGTCTCGATCACCGATATCGCGGCGCTGATCGGCATCTTCGGCGCCAACATGTCGATGATCCTGTTCGGCTGGCTGATGGAGAAGTACGAACAGCCCGGCAACCCCGACTGGACCGCGTTCGTCTTCGGGTGCGTAGCTGGCATCTTCCCGTGGCTCGCGATCGCCGACTACCTCTGGGGCCCGGGCGCGAGCGACATGACGCCGGGCTTCGTGTACTGGATATTCGCGTCGATGTTCGTGTTCTTCAACAGCTTCGCCCTCAACCAGGTCCTGCAGTACAAGCAGGTGGGCAAGTGGAGGGACTACCTCTTCGGCGAGTCCTCGTACGTGTTCCTGAGCCTGGCTGCCAAGTCGCTGCTGGCCTGGCTTGTCTTCGCGAACGTGCTCATCCCGCAGTAGTTCAAACCTACTTCCGAGAAACGACGCCTGCATCAGGGAAGGCTCTCTGCGGTGGGTCTCCCGCTAGATCGCCAGCCGCAGATTCCTGCCCACCGTCTCGCGCAATCGGTGGGGCACGCCGTGCTCAGCGGCTGCGTGAAGGGACGCGACCTGGGTTCGAGCGCGGTTACAGGCGGGCCCCGCCAGTTCATCGCCCAACCTACGTGACCGGTGCACGGCTCGCGTGGCCTTGCAGCATCGACAGTAGTTTCATTCCATCGTGGTGGGCGCACTTGAGGAAGAGCGCCTCGTCATGGAGCCCCGAGCGCCTCATCTCCGTTTCGAACGTGAGGAACTGGTCGTAGGGGGATTCGGCCACTATGCGCACCAGCTCACCCCAGTCGACCGTGCCGGAGAACAGAGGCCCGTGCTGGTCGGCATCTCCGTCGTTGTCGTGCAGGTGGAGTGAGATGAGGCGCTCCTTCACAGACTCGAGATGCTGCAGGCCCATGCCACCGATGTTTCCGTGGCCCGAGTCGTAGCACAGCCCCAAGAAGTCGGGTCCGTACTCGGAGAACAACGCGCGAATCTCCGTGAAGGTATCGTTCGGACGGTTTTCGACCGCGATCCTGATGGACCTTGCGGTGCAGTAGCCCTCGAGTTCGTCGAGCGATCTCCTGAGTTGGCTCCAGGCGCCGCGATTCGCGGGGCTCATCGGAGGTGTGTGCGCGACGATGACCGAGCCGCCGAGGTTCCTGCCCATCTCGACGCGGTTCTTGATGATCTCGACACCTGCCTGGCGTTGGTACTCGACGGTCGAATACCAGTTCTTCTCGGCTCCCGCGGGGGCGTGAATGTCATACAGCGAGAGCGACAGACGCTTCAGAAGATGCTCGATGTGCCTGATCTCCGGCTCGGTGTAGATGAAGTCGTGTCGCCAGTGGTGAATCCACTGAATGTGCTGGAAGCCTGCCTCCGCGATTCTTGTCAGGGCGGGTTCTGCATTCCCTGTGTCGCCTGCGTAGTCCGTTGCCATCGCGAGTTCCATGCACCCGTCTCCTGCCTCTGGTGGACTTCAGCTTACTCTGAACGCCGGGCGCTCGCGGCGTGGGCATGGTTGCTTTCCCGTGAGGGAGACTCGGTGTCGACGCTCCTCCCTGGCGATGCTTGAGTCGACGTAGCCACTCCCTATACTGCGAGCAGCGGCCCTTCGAACGAGGAGCGTCGTGACAGCGTCTTCGGATAGGGGAGTAGTCGACATGGTGGGACTCTGCTGCAAAGAGCCAACGCGAGCCCGGGTGAACCCGACATGGTGAACGAATCGGCTGGCGCCCAACGCGAGGCAGCCGCGGTCATCGCCGCGGCCGTAGCCCAGGGTCTCAGCGCGCTGGACGAATGGCAGGCGAAAGCACTGCTCGCTAGCTACGGTATCTCCGTTCCCGAGGGTGGCCTCGCGCACGACGAGGACGAGGCGGCAGCAATCGCGCAGCGGCTCGATGGTCCGGTGGTGGTGAAGGCCATCGGAGCCAGCATCGCCCACAAGACCGAGCAGGGGCTTGTCGCCCTTGACCTCCGTGGTGAAGAGGCCGTTCGCACCGCTGCTCGCGATCTTCTGGTGCGCACCGAAGGTCAGGGCGCCGTGCTTCTCGTCGAGCGGATGGTCCGAGGTGCGCGCGAGTTCATGGTCGGCATGAAGCGCGATCCTTCGTACGGCCCGGTCGTCATATTCGGCATCGGAGGAATCTTCGCCGAAGCCCATAGGGACATCGCACTTGGCGTCACGCCGTTGGAGGACCGGGACATCGAAGGCATGCTCGAGGGCATCAGGGCGCGCGTGCTGCTGGACGCATTCCGCGGCATGCCGCCGGTGGATCGCTCCTCGCTGGCCGCAGCGATCCGTGCGCTCGCCCGCATCGCCGAGGACCATCCGGCGGTCAGCGAGATCGACGTGAACCCCCTCATCGTGGACGGCGCGATGCCGGTGGCCGCCGACGCGCTCGTGATCCTCGATTCCGCCGCCGGGGCAGGCGCGTCAGACTCCATCCGACGTGTCACCTCGTGCCCGGACCTGACCCCCTTGTTCGCGCCGCGCGCCGTCACACTCGTCGGCGCCTCGAACGACCCGCTCAAGTGGGGCGGATCCCTCATGCGCAACCTCATCAACGGCGGCTTCGCTGGTCCCATCTACCCCGTGAACGGTCGCGGTGGTGCGGTGTTCGATGTGCCGGCCTTCGGCAGCATCGCTGAACTTCCGCAAGCCCCGGACCTAGCGCTCGTCGCAGTGGGAGCCGCCCACGTCAACGGCGTGATCGAGCAGTGCGGCGAGCGAGGGATTCCCGTAGCGCTTGTCGTGGCCGCGGGCTTCTCGGAGGCCGGAGAGGCAGGGGCCGCCGCGGAGGTGGAACTGATCGAGACCGCACGGAATGCGGGGGTAACGCTGATCGGCCCCAACTGTATGGGCCTGCTCGCGACGCATAGCCGTCTCCATGCCGTGGGCTTCCTGGAGTTGCGGCCGAAACCCGGCGGCCTGAGCATCATCTCGCAGTCCGGCAATATCGGCGTGCAGCTCATAACCCGGGCCGAGCGACGTGGCGTCGGCATCGATAAGTACGTGACGGTCGGCAACCAGGCCAGCACGAGCGCGCTCGATGTGTTGGATGCGCTGGCAGACGACCCGGAGACCGCCGCTGTTCTCGTCTATCTCGAAGAGGTCGGCGACGGCCGCCGCTTCCTCGACGTTCTGCGCCGTATCACGCGCAAGAAGCCCGTCGTGATCCTGCCCGGCGGCATGACGGACTACGGCCGCCGAGCCGCCGCTTCGCACACGGGCGCCATGGCGGGCTCCACTGATGTGTTCCTAGCAGCGACGCGACAGACGGGCTGCCTCGTGCGCACGGGTCCCGACGAGAGCTTGGATCTGGCGCTGTGTCTGTCCGCGCTCCCGCTGCCCGCCGGCCGCCGCGTCGCCGTCATGACTCTTGGCGGAGGGTGGGGCGTACTGGCGGCGGACGAGCTGGCCCGCAACGACCTCGAGCTGGCCGCGCTCGAACCACACGTCCTCGCCGCGCTGGACGAGATCCTGCCCGGCTACTGGTGCCGCAGTAACCCCGTCGATCTCGTTGCGGCGGTCGGCCCGGACCTCGCCGCCAGCACGCTGACGATGCTCGCCGAGAGTCAGGCCGTGGACGCCGTCGTCGTTCTGGGCATCCTGCGCAGCCCGTCCACCGGCTGGACGTCAGATGACCCCGTGGCCGCCGGCGTGCCAGGCGGACCCGGTCGCGGCAACTTCAACCCCGCCGAGATCGCCTTTCTCGAGCGCGTGACGGAGCTCATGGAGAGCACGGGCAAACCGATCATCAACGTTCCGCTTCGACCGATTGAGGCTGCGACCTTCCCGGGTGGCACACGACACGATCCGGTCATCCTCTACTCGCCGGTCGCTGCGGTACGCGCTCTTGCTGGGATGGCCTGGTATGGGGAGTACGTCGCCGCACAGGCCGGTCCTCCATCTTCCTGACACAGGAGTACTCTGTTACCCAGAACCATGGTTGTGCGCATCAGTCGCGGTGAGTGAGGTTGTCGGATGAAGATGACGGCTACGGCGGAGATCGTCCGGCTGTGTCGAGAGATCGACGAGACCGCCCGCGATGTCTACGCGAAGCTGAGTCGGGTGCCCTGTCCCGAGGAGCTCTCGCGTTTCTGGGCGCACATGTCGGAAGAGGAAGCAGAGCACATCCGCTTCTGGGAGCGGGCCGAGCACGCGGGTGACCTCACGACAATCCCTGACCTCGTGGAGGACGCGGATGAGGTGATCGCGGAGCTCGAGAGAACACTGGTTCGGTCGCGTGAGCTCTTGGATCTTATCGGCGAAGACTGCGACGTTGCTGCATCCTTCACTCTGGCGTACCGCATGGAGTTCTACCTGCTCCACCCGGCTTTCGAGCTGCTCTTCCGACTACTCGGACCTTCTGCGGGCGACCCCAATCCTGCGGATGAGTACGAGTGCCACATTTCAGAGTTCATCGATATGCTGCGATCCTACGGCAGCGTCACGCCCGAACTCGAGCTGCTGGGCGAGACGATTCAGAGGCTCTGGCGTGAGAACAAGCGACTGGCGGCGAGCTCGGCTCGGGACGACTTGACGGCAGTTCTTGATCGGCGCGGGTTCTTCGCGCTATCCACACAGCTTGCGCACCTAGCCGCGCGGACCGGCTCTACGCTCGGTGTGATGATGATCGATATCGACCACTTCAAGAGCATCAACGATCAACACGGGCACGTCACGGGCGATCGCGTTCTGAGGGACATCGCCGGGCTCTTGTCCTCACGACTGCGGGCTTCCGACACTGTTGGCCGGTACGGTGGGGATGAGTTCGTCGTTCTTGCCCTACCAGTGATCCACGGCGGCACGTGGGCGATCGCCGAGGCCATACGCAAGGCGGTAGAGGAGGCTTCGACGCATGACATCGCCACGACCGTGAGTATCGGTATCGCCGAAGCTGAACTGGGCAGCGACATCCAGGCGGACTTTCTCAGGCTCATCGAGCGAGCCGATCTCGCCCTGTACGAGGCGAAGCGCAACGGGCGGAACCGAGTCTCTCAACACAAGCCGGTCCTCGACTGACAGGGTCTACTCTAGTGAGTACCATCTTCGTCGCCGTAACGTGCTTCTAGGACCACCCGGGTGCCTGCGGGCGTGGTGGCGAGCAGCACGCGGTCGCACTCCGCGAGCATGATCGTGAAACCCATGCCGAGGGACGTCGTCGTTGAGGAGTAGCCAGGAACCAGTGTCGCCTTCGGAAGGTTCGCAAAGTCGATTCCCGGACCGGCGTCTTCGACTTCGACTTGAAGTACGCAGCCCTTCTTGAGCAGCCGCAGACCCGCGCCGCCTCCGTGGCTCCAAGCGTTGGCCATGGCCTCGCCGGTAGCGAGCACGAGTTCTTCCACGCGGCTTGGGTCGTTGAACTGCGCTGCCAAGGTATCGCCCAGCTGGTGGCGCGCTTCGGAGACGGCTTTGGCGGACCCGATTTCGCCGGCGTTCCACACCTCGTCTCCCAACTCAGAGACGATCTCATCCATTCCCACGAGTACGAGCTTGCCACCGGTCACCGCTGCAACGACTTGCGTGTACGCCTCGCGGATGCCGAGGTCTCGTTGCCGTACTGCCTCCTCGGCGTTGTGACGCTCCGAAACGTCCTCGATGATGCCGAGTACGAACCGTGGAAGCTCGTGGTCGCCCGAGATCAGTGACGCCGTCATCTGTCCCCAAAGAACCGACCCGTCGCCACGGACGTATCGCTTCTCAATCGTGTAATGGTCGCTCTCTCCGCCTACGAGTGCCTCGAAGTACTTCAGGTCGAGAGCCCCGTCCTCTGGATACGAGAGGTCCGTGAACGCCCTGCCGGGGAGTTCGTCGATCTCCTGGCCGAGCATCTCCGCAAGCGCTGGGTTGCACTTGGATATGCGCCCCTCCAAGTCAATCAGCGCGATGCCTACCGCCGAGCGCTCGAAGATGGAGCGGAATAGCGCCTCGCCCTCCTCCTCGACAGCGCCATCAGCCCACGCGGCGTCCTCGGGCTCCCACGATGCTTCTGCGGCCGCCTGCTTGATCTTCGCGTGCCGCTGCTCCGCGCGTGAAGGAGGCGCCGCGGCAACGACCGCGGGCGTCGGGGGGGAGGCCTCAGCGGAACTTGTCTCGATCGAGGCCGCACGGCAATCGTTCGAGGAATGCGATTCGGATTCATCCATTGTGCTAGTGGCTATACCCTGCGGGACTACGCGAGTCACGGACCGGTGGGGTACGAACCTCTACGTACAGGCGAGATACTGCGGTTCATGACGCACGGCGGGTCCGACCGAAGACCGAGAAGGTGCCCAATGCGCATCAAGGTGATCGTCAATCCCGGAGCGGGACAGCCGGAGCCCGTGTTGAGCGTGCTCAACCAGACGCTGGGCGAAGCGGGCATCGAGTGGGATGTCGATGTGACGCACGCCTCCGGTGATGCCTTCGCCGCCGCGCGCCAGGCGGCCGAGCAGTCATACGATCTGGTCGGTGTGTACGGCGGTGACGGCACCATCAAGGAGGTAGCGTCGGCCCTCGCGCAGGGCGGCCCGCCGATGGCGATTCTTCCGGGGGGGACGGGAAACACGCTCGCGGAGGATCTCGGCATACCGGCCGCATTGGTGGATGCCGCCGCGCTCGTGGCCTCAGGCGCGTACGACCTGCGACCTGTCGACATGGGTCGCTCGGGCGACGATTGGTTCATCGTAAGACTCACGATGGGTCTTGAAGTGTCGATTGTCGAAGGAGCGACGCGCGAGCGCAAGGAACGACTCGGCTGGCTCGCATATGCGATGGCGGGCTTGCAGGCCATCAGTGACCCGCCCATCGCGCAGTACAGAATCGACATCGACGGAGAGATCATCGAGGCCGAGGGTATCGCGTGCATCATCGCTAACACGGCGAGCACCGGTGTCATGGGGCTCAAGATCGCCGAGGACGTCGACACGTCCGACGGGATGCTTGACGTCATCGTCATCGAGCATGCCGACTTCTTTGCGATGGCCGCGAGTGCCGCTGAGGCAGCGGTCGGCCAAGAGGCTAAGAGCGTCCGTCACTGGCGTGGAAAGGGCATTCGCGTCACGGCGGAACCTCCGCAGTCTGTTGTATCCGACGGAGAGTGCGGGGGAGAGACTCCGGTCGATGCCACGGTGGTTCCAGGCGCGATCAAGGTTGTCGTTCCGTGCGAGACCCGGTCCGCCTTGCAGAATCAATAGGGCTCAGGTCAACTCCACGCACGGGTCGGCGCTCTGATGAAGTCCCACGCGTTGCGGTCGGCGCAGGCCCAGCGACCCTGCGCTGCAGAACCGCGAAGGTCGCCGGGCAGACCACACCCGGCGACCTTCGTCAGCGAACCGGTATTGCCCTAGGGAGACGCGGGCTCACTGGGTGCGGGTTCTCCAGCTGCGCCAGGTGCTCCAGCAGCCCCTGGTGCCCCTGCTGCGCCTGGTTCGCCCGCCTCACCGGGTTCGGCGGGCACAGCCTGTGTCGGAGCGGGAGCCGTCTGCGCAGGATAGAGAGGAACGTACTGCTGCACCTGCGTCCCGAGCACCCCGAACCATGCGAGAGCCAGCACGAAGACGAGGAGCGCCATTACCACCCCGAGTAAGACCCATAACCCGTTGCCGGAACCTCCGACATCGCCATCAACGTGTTCGACGTACGGCATAGAGATCACCTCTCACGTGCTCAGATCGCGGCGTTGTGTTCGCTACTGCGTGCGGACGACGCGTGTTCAGCACAGTCGCTGAGCTAGCCGACGCTGCGTCGACCGGACAGCAACTGGACGACGAGCAGAATCGCAGCGACCACCAAGATCAGGTGGATTAGGCTGCCACCAACTTGGAAGCTGAATCCGAGAAGCCAAAGCACCAGTAGAACTCCGAGGATTGTCCAAAGCACGACGTCACCTCCCTTCTTTCGACTGGTGAGTATCTACCCACCCGGGGGATGAGTTTGAAGATTCACTAGAGATATATGCGAGGTTTCCGATGGACGGACGATCAGCAGTGCCGGGCGGTATCGAATCTCGATACAACTTCGGTCGTTGCGGCCGGATGAGCGTGCTATCGACCCAACGGGAAACTCACCCCGCCTGAGTAAGTACTTCAGATTTGTGCTAAAGTATTCGAGAGTCGCATTAGACCGTATCGAGGTTTCGGGGCGTGCCATGGAACATGACTCGGCGATCGGCGTCTATAGCATCCATGCGGTTGTAGAGGCCACCGGGGTCCCGCAGACCACCTTGCGCCACTGGGAGAAGGCCTACGAGCTCGTCGTTCCCAGCCGCACCAAGGGCGGTCACCGGCTCTACAGCGAGGATGACGTCCGGCGGATCAAGTGGTTGAAGCGCAAGATCGATGAGGATGGCATCCAGGCCGGTCCCGCGCATGCGCTGCTCAAGCGAGAGCTCGGCAAGATCGGGGTGGTTGCCGAGGAAGCGGCATCCCACGGCGCCATTCTCATTCTTGTCGCCGAGAAGGACCCCATCACCGCCGAACTCGAGGAATACTTTCTCAACAAGCATGGGTATGACGTTCACATCGTGCTCGACGGAAGGCGGGCCGTTGAGACGGCCGAAGCCGTGAAGCCCGACCTGATCATCCTCGATGTCATCCTACCCGGGTTGAGCGGCCTCAAAGTGTGCTCTGGCCTCAAGAGCAACCCGCTCACCAAGGACATTCCCGTGCTGGTGTTCAGCGTGTTGGACGTCCGGGACAGGGCGCTGGATGCCGGAGCCGACGCGTTCTTGCTCAAGCCGATCGAACGACTGAAACTCATCGAAGCGGTAGGGGCGCTCTTGACGCACACGGACTACGTGAGGAGTGCTTGAGATGGACAGGATCAGCAGTGGCAATGAGGTACTGGATTCGATCCTGGACGGCGGATTCCCGGTCAATTCGATCAACATAATCATGGGCCTGCCCGGCACGGGGAAGACGATCCTTGCGGAGAAGATCGTGTTCTCCAACGCATCCGAGGAGCGGCCGGCCCTCTACATCGCAACGGTCTCGGAGCCACTCGACAAGATGCTTCGCTATCTTCAGGAGTTCGACTACTTCGAGCCCGGCGCCGTCGGCGACACCATCATCTATGAGGACCTGAGCGAGGTCTTGCGCACGAAGGACCTTGAAGCGTTCGTCGCCGAGGTGATCAGTCTCGTCAAGGAGCATAACCCGTCATTCCTGGTCATCGACAGCTTCAAGGCGCTGCATGCCTTCTCGTCATCGGCCGGCGAGTTTCGATCAGCCATCTCCCAGCTGATGAACACGTTGTCGTCCCTCGCGATCACGTCATTCCTCGTGGGCGAGTACACCTCAGACGAGATCGCCTCGCAGCCCGAGTTCGCTGTTGCCGACGGGATCGTCGAACTCGTGCTGCAAAAAGTGGGCGTCAAGGACGTGCGCTACCTGCGAGTGGTCAAGGAGCGGGGCTCGAAGTTCCTGAATGGCGAGCATGCGTTCAAGATCGACCGCTCAGGGCTGGCAGTGTTCCAGCGCGTTGTGACCCCGCCTGCCGCCATCTCCTATGAACTCGAGAACAAGCGCGACAAGACCGGAGTCGCGGTGTTCGATGAGATGGTCGCAGACGGATTCTGGCGGGGGGCATCGACCATCGTGTTCGGACCCCCGGGCAGCGGAAAGACCCTTCTGGGGCTGCACTTCATCTTCAAGGGCATCGAGATGGGCCACAAGGGTCTCATTGCCACGATGGAGGAGAATCCGACGCAGCTTCATCGGATCGTCGCGGGCTTTGGCTGGGATATGCAGAAGGCCGTGGACGATGGCATGCTCGAGCTCTACTACGTGTCCCCGGTCGATATCTACATCGACGAGTTCGTCAGCACCATCAGTGAGATGGCGCTCAGGAGTGGCGCGGAGCGCGTGATGATCGACAGTCTGAGCGACCTCGTGTCCTCTGAACCGGACGTTCGCCGATTCAGAGACTTCATCTATTCGCTCGTCCAGACGATGTCGACCAAGGGCATATCGACCTATATGACGCACGAGATGAACGACCTGTTTGCTACGACCGTCACCACGGAATTCGGAATCAGTCACATGTCCGACAATATCGTGCTGATCCACTACCTGCGCCAGCAGTCCGAGATCAAGCGAGCAATCGCCATCGTGAAGACGCGTGCAAGCACGCACGATTCGCGCATTCGTCAGTTTGAGATCACCTCTGAAGGAATCAGGGTAGGCGACGTCTTCTCGGCTGCTGATTTCAGCTCCTCCACCTGAGGCGTCCGAAGGGGGCCCGGCGGCAGTGAACGAGCAATCGCATCCGTCGAGTACGATTGCGCATCCTGCTGAGCCGGTCCTCGCAGCTGTCGAGCCTCTGTCCGTCATCATCTCGACACTTGTTCCCGGTGCTCGCCTCACGATGATAGCCATACGAGGCGACACGCTGGAGATAGTCGCATCTGCTGGATCAGATGCGTGCCCCGTCGGTGTCGTGATCCAATCGCCCTCGCTGACAGCGCTGTCATTCAGGCTCGCGGCGGAGGACTCGATGGTCGCGGCTATCGATGATGTCGACGTGCCCGAGGAGCTCCGCGAACCACTGCGCCAGCTTGGCTTCCGGCGCGGCCTCGTCGCACTGCTGCATCCGACGCACGAGGTGCTCTACGCCGTCGTTGTCGATTGTGCAGGAGGTGCCCTGGCGCTGGGCGAAACCGAGCGTCACGTGCTTGTCGCTGCGATACGACAGGCAAGCGAAGGAGTCGATAACGCTGCTTCGAGGCTTCAGGCCGCGCAGGCGAGCGCGAACCTCGAGACGATAGTGCACCTCGGAGTCGCCCTGAGTTCGGTGTTGGACCTAGACATCATTGCTGCCCAGACCGTCGAGTATGCGAGCCTGTTGCTGGGTTTGCCTGCCGCGGCATTGCTGTTGCGCGGCGAGTCCGAGACGGATTTCGCAGTGCGGGCCTCTGAGGGCCTGCCCAGACGGCTGTCGCGTTTGCCGGTGACGCCCATCGAGGTCGCCGGCCTTGAGGCAGGTCTCTTTGCAGGCATGGCCGAGAACTCCCCGGGCTCGTTGGTTGAAGCCCTGTCGCAGCAAGGATTGGCAACAAGGTTCGTTGCGCCGCTGGTCAGGGAAGATGGCCAGGTGGGCGTGCTGCTGGGACTCGACCGGCCCGAGCGGCGGCCGACCGACGAGGAGCGTGATGCATTCCAGTTGCTTGCGATTCAGTGTGCGACAGCCATGCGCAGCGCCGGCCTCTATGCGGAGGTGGTGGAGGCGCAGCGAATGCAGGCATTGGAGTTGGCGCGCACCGCGCTCCTGAATGAGGTCACCGTTGCAGCGACCTCCAGTCTGTCGTTGACCAAGGTGGCGGATCGAGTACTTTCCGCCCTGATGGAGGCCATGGACATCAAGCTTGGGACGGTCTACTTGTACGACGAATCCTCGCGGCGACTTGCCCTGCTCGCGGACTGCGGGCTGGACGACGCCTTCCGGGAGGAGATTCGCGATATTCGAGTCGATGTCGAGAGCCCGACACTCGTGGCGATGGCCATTTCGTTGGGGCGCATCGTCACGAGTGACGATGTTCCGATGACCGAGGCGCGGCGCGAGATGCTGCGAAGGGCTGGTTTGGGCGCGACCCGAAACGTCGCCATTCCCCTCGTGTCTAACATCGGAGTCGTCGGCACATGCGGGTTCGTCCTTGAGCGCGATGAGCCGATATCGGCCGACGAACGGGCGCTCTTCAGGTCTATCGGCGGCATCTTGGCTCAGGGGATCGAGAATTCCCAGCTCCTCGACCGAACCACCGAGGCCGCACGGTTGAGCGACGCTCTCAATGTCGCAAACAGGGCAGTTCACTCGACTTTGGATATTGACGGCGTGATGCAAAGCGCACTCGACGCCGGGGTCGAAGCGTTAGGCTGCGAAATGGCCGCGATCGAGATTCTCGAAGGCGACGAATGGGTTGTGCGTTACCAGCATGGCTTCTCACCTGATACGGTTGGAATGCACCTGAGCAAGGCGGACGCGCCCGGCGCATCGCGTGCGGCGGAGAGGGGCGTGCCCGTCGCGTTCGACTTCACGCCAAGCGAAGACGGAATCTACCGCGGTTCAGTTGATCGACATGCGATGAAGTCCGTGCTGGCCGTACCGCTGATGGCGAGGACCGAAGTCATCGGCTGCGCGTTGTTCTATGGCATATCGGCCCTCAGGCACTTCACAGAAGCTGAGATCGACTTCGGTCGCAAGCTTGGCTCGGCGGTGTCGCTCAGCTACGAGAACGCCCGGCTCTACGAGTCGGAGCACCGGATTGCCGAGACCCTGCAGCAGGCCCTTCTGACGCTGCCGGACAGCCTACCGGGTGTCGAGTTCGAGGCTTACTACCGCTCGGCGACCGAGTCCACCCTTGCCGGCGGTGATTTCTACGACCTCTTTGAGCTGGACCCGCGTCGGGTGGGCATCACCATCGGCGATATCGCAGGCAAGGGGCTGCGCGCGGCCGAACTCACGTCGCTTGTGAGGCACACGATCCGCGCGTACGCGTTCGACAAGGGCAAGCTACCCGCCGAGATACTGCGGCTCACAAACGATGTCGTCGAGAGAGCCACCTCTGACGAAGCGTTCGCAACCGTCTTCTTCGGCGTTCTGGACCGCGAAGACGGTCAGCTGTGCTACGCGAGCGCCGGGCACACCAGATCGGCTGTTCTGAGGGAAGACGCCACGGTTTCGGCGCTTGAGGCCACCGGTCCGGTTCTGGGCGCATTCGCCGGCATGGACTTCGCCGAGACAACAACCCATCTCAATGAGGGAGAGATACTCTTTCTCTACACTGACGGCATTACGGAGGCGCGTCGGGATGGCGAACTGTACGGCGAGGAGCGCCTCTTCGCCGATCTTGGCCTGGCCGAACGCTCATCGATGCAGTCTCTCGCTGCAAGGGTGGTGGGCAACGTGATGGCGTTCGCTCGCGGTCATCTGGGCGATGACCTGGCCATCCTCGCGGTTGAGCGGGTCGATGGCACCCCTTAGGTTATCGAATCCGGTTCACGACGCGCCAGCCAATCCCGCTCGAAGGCGCGAATGCGTCGCTCGATGTGAGGCGCGTGCGGGTCTGCGACCGGCCGACAGGCGGCCACGAGGCGCATCGCGTCTTCGGCGGTCATTCCTTGACCGATCAGAATGCAGCACGCCATCGCAACGCTGCGGTGGCGGCCGGCTCGACAGTACACCAGGACGCGACCTCCGCGGTTCATCACCGGGAGTGCGGCCTCGACCCCCCACCTCAGCATCCGGAGAGGTATGGGGAGGAGCGGAGTGTCGGCGGTTGGCAGTCGAACCAGCTTGAACGGGGGGCGCATCAGCTCGGAGGCGGGGCGAAACCAGATCATGCTGATCACCAGGTCGATCCGGAGATCTCTCACGCCCGAGACATGGCGACGACGCGGTCGGGCAGCGATGTAGAGTGCATCGGTTATAGCGGATGCGTCCAGTACGTGGTTCGTCGCGAGGACCGACAGGATTCCCATCTTGGGCTAACGGTTTCTCGCGAGAGGTCGGTGCACAACGAGCACGATCACCCTCCAGTCTCTTGCCCGAACGACTCGTTTCGCTGCGTCTATGACCTACCCCGGAGCACCTCGATCTCAAACTCCGCTTCTTCCGTTGTCGGAATACGCCTATGTTGGCAGCGGGTCGGGTTTGGGGTATCGCGGGACGGGTATATGAAGAGTCATTCCTATGTAGGAGTAGAGCGTTTTAAGGAGCGTCATTGTCTGTCGCCGACACAGAGGTTGCCCGACGGGTCGAGGAACTCGCGACATCGCTTCGCGGGGCTGGCTTTCGGCTGACTCACCAGCGTCTCGAAGTCGTCCGTGAGGTCGCATCCGCTGAAACGCACCCGGATGCAGAGGTGGTCTTCACGGCCGTCCGTGAACGAGTCCCGACGATTTCGCTGGACACCGTCTACCGCACACTCGGTACCCTGGTCGACCTGGGGCTTGTGAATCGGGTCGCTGGGACCACCGCAACCGCGCGCTACGACGCGAACACCACCCGGCACCACCATTTCGTCTGCGCGAGGTGCGGGCTCATCCGGGATGTCGAGAGCCCCGTTCTCGACGAAGTGGGGGTTCCTGACCATGCGGCGGATTTGGGGCGCGTCAGCGGCGTCGAGGTGAGGTTCAGCGGGGTGTGCCGCCGCTGCATCGAGGCGGAGAGCGCCTGATGCAGATGGCTTGATCTGCCCACGAAGGAGGATTGCGAACGAGCTAGGAGTTCCAAGCGGCTCAGAACGGATGTGACGACACACGACGAACGGAGGAGCAAGATGATAGAGGGAAAGAAGCCCGGGATCGCTGGCCACGGCACGTCAAACAGGGACTGGTGGCCGAACCAACTCAACCTAAGTGTGCTGCACCAGAATCCGCCGGCGGGAGATCCCATGGGTGAGGGGTTCAACTACGCGGATGAGTTCACGAAGCTCGATTTGGAGGCCATGAAGCGTGATCTGTACGCGCTGATGACGACGTCACAGGACTGGTGGCCGGCCGACTACGGTCACTACGGCGGGTTGATGGTCCGTATGGCGTGGCACAGTGCGGGAACCTATCGCCTGGCCGATGGTCGTGGGGGTGCCGGATCGGGCTCACAGCGTCTCGCTCCGCTCAACAGCTGGCCGGACAACGTCAACCTGGACAAGGCGCGGCGCCTGCTGTGGCCGATCAAGCAGAAGTACGGCCGCCAGATCTCCTGGGCCGATCTCATGATTCTCGCCGGCAACTGCGCCCTTGAGTCCATGGGATTCGAGACCTTCGGCTTCGCCGGTGGTCGTGAGGACATCTGGGAATCGGAGCAGGACATCTACTGGGGATCCGAGGGAGAATGGCTCGCTGACGAGCGCTACTCCGGAGAAGAGCGCGAACTCGAGAACCCGCTTGCGGCCGTACAGATGGGCCTCATCTACGTGAACCCTGAGGGGCCGAACGGCAACCCGGACCCGGTCGCTTCCGGTCGGGACGTGCGAGACACCTTCGCACGCATGGCCATGAACGATGAGGAGACCGTCGCGCTCGTGGCCGGTGGCCACACCTTCGGCAAGTGCCATGGCGCCGGTGATGCCGCGCATGTCGGCCCTGAACCTGAAGCTGGCCCGATCGAGCAGCAGGGTCTCGGCTGGAAGAGCAGCTTCGGCAGCGGCTCGGGTGCCGACACCATCAGCAGCGGCATCGAGGGCGCATGGAAGCCGAACCCGACCGTGTGGGATATGGGCTACCTCAACGTGATGTTCAAGTACGAATGGGAGCTGCTGAAGAGCCCGGCGGGCGCTCACCAGTGGCTGGCCAAAGACGTGGCCGAGGAGGACATGGTGGTCGACGCGTTCGACCCGTCCAAGAAGCACCGGCCCATGATGACCACGGCGGACCTCTCGCTCCGGTTCGACCCGAGATACGAGCCGATCGCGCGGCGCTATCGGGACAACCCCGAGGAGTTCAAGGATGCGTTCGCCCGGGCGTGGTTCAAGCTGACCCACCGCGACATGGGCCCTCGTTCGCGCTATCTCGGTCCTGAGGTTCCCGACGAGGAGCTGATCTGGCAGGACCCCGTGCCCGCGGTCGACCACGAGCTCGTCGACGAGCAGGATGTCGCCGCACTCAAGGGCAAGATCCTCGCTTCCGGCCTTTCGGTTTCCCAGCTGGTCTCGACCGCCTGGGCGTCGGCATCCACCTTCCGCGGCTCCGATATGCGCGGGGGGGCCAACGGCGCGCGCATACGTCTCGCGCCGCAGAAGGACTGGGAGGTCAACCAGCCGGCGCAGCTCAAGGCGGTTCTTGAGACTCTCGAGGGAATCCAAGTGGAGTTCAACGGGGCGCAGTCTGGCGGCAAGAAGGTCTCGCTGGCCGACCTCATCGTCTTGGCCGGATGCGCCGGAGTCGAGAAGGCGGCGAAGAGCGCCGGTCACGACGTGACGGTACCGTTCGTCCCGGGGCGCACCGATGCGTCTCAGGAGCAGACTGACGCGAAGTCGTTCACCGTACTCGAGCCCGTGGCCGATGGATTCCGCAACTACCTCAAGGCGCCCTTTGCGGTGTCGGGCGAGGTGCTCCTGGTCGACCGTGCCCAACTACTCACGCTGACCGCCCCCGAGATGACGGTTCTCGTCGGCGGCATGCGCGTTCTCAGTGCCAATGTCGGCCAGTCTCCGCTCGGTCTGTTCACGGACCGCCCGGAGATGCTGACCAACGACTTCTTTGTGAACCTGCTCGACATGGGCACCGTCTGGGAACCCAGTTCGACGGACGAAGGCGTATTCATCGGTCAGGATCGTGCGACGGGCGAAGCCAAGTGGACCGCCACCCGTGTCGACCTGGTCTTCGGATCGGACTCTCAGCTCAGGGCGTTGTCCGAGGTCTACGCGTGCGCGGACTCTCCCGAGAAGTTCGTCACTGACTTCGTGGCAGCGTGGGACAAGGTGATGAATCTGGATCGCTTCGACGTCGCCTGATGGCATGCGAGCGCTCGGCAACCCGCGCGCACAGTGAACGCTGAGCGTAGGGAGCGGTATGCTGGTGTATACCGCTCCCTACGACGACAGGCACCGATTCGAGATGCGCAACGGCTATGAGTTGCTGGATAGCGGCGACGGGCGCAAGCTCGAACGCTTCGGAGACGTCGTCCTCTCCCGGCCATGCGGGCAGGCGGTGTGGGAGCGGCGTTGCGCCGATGCGTGGACCGCGGCCACGGCGGCTTTCGACAAGGATGAGGGATGGACGGCGCTCGGCGGCACCGAGTTGCCCCCCAGTTGGGACGTGACGATCGACAGGATCACCCTGAGGCTGAAGCCGTCGCCCGCGGGCCATCTCGGGGTCTTTCCGGAGACGCGCTGGCTGTGGGGGTGGGTCACGGGCGAGCTCAGCGGGCCTCATCCGCAGCCGCCACGCGTCCTGAACCTGTTCGCCTACTCGGGCGGCGCCACGTTGGCCGCCGCGGGCGCGGGCTGCTTGGTGTGCCATGTGGACTCATCCAAGGCGATGGTCACGCGTGCCCGGCAGAACGCTGCCCTGAACCAGCTAGAGGCGGCGCCCATACGCTGGATCGTCGAGGATGTGGGCAAGTTCCTCGACAGAGAGGCACGACGCGGTCGCGTCTACGATGCGATCATGCTCGACCCGCCTTCCTTCGGGCGTGGTACCGCGGGCGAGCAGTACCGGATCGACAAGGATCTCGGCTCGACGCTCGAGCGATGTCGAGCGGTGCTCAGCGATACGCCCCGGTTCGTGCTCCTCACATCGCACACGCTGGGCGTGACAGTCGAGCAGCTTCAGGATCGGATGAAGGAGGTCTTCGGCCCGGGGCAGATCGCCTCGGGGGCCATGGAGTTGACGGGGGAGAGCGCGGTCAGGCCCGTTACTGACGGCGTGTGGGTGCGTTGGAGCTTGCCTACCAAGGAAGGCAGCGATGTCTGAGCCCGGAGTGGCGATAGTCGGCGGGGGAGCGGCTGGTTTGTCTGCGGCGATTGCCGCTGCGCGACTCGGCGCCCCCGTGGTCGTTCTCGAAACCGGCACGCGCGTGGGCCGCAAGATCCTGGCCAGCGGCAACGGACGCTGCAATCTCACCAACACCGCGATCACGCCCTCGGCGTACAACCAACCTGACTTCGTGGCGCCGGTCCTTGAGGGGTACTCGTGCGATGTCGTTCTTTCGTTCTTCGGCGCGATGGGTCTTCTGACGCGCGCTGACGACGAAGGACGCGTGTACCCGGTGACAGGCTTCGCCGGATCCGTTCTCGATGTCATGCGCATGGAGTGCGAGCGCCTCGGCGTGGACGTTCGGTATGGATTCAAGGCGGTGGCTATTCGGGAGATCACCGACGATGCAACCCTGGAAGTGCGTTCTGAAGACGGGCGCACCGTCCGCGCTGCTGCCGTGGTGGTGGCCACGGGCGGCGGGTCGCTCCTGGGCGACCTGGGGCACGAGATCATCGACGCGACCCCTGTTCTGGGGCCTCTACGGACGCAGACGGGACCCATTCGCGGGCTCTCCGGCGTTCGCGTCAAGTGCTCGGCATCGTTGCTCACGGAGGCCGGGTCCAGCGACAGCGGACGCCTGATCGCGACCGAGCGCGGCGAGATACTCTTCCGGGACTACGGGCTCAGCGGCATCATGATCTTCGACCTCTCGCGCTACCTTGAACCGGGCTGTGTTGTATCGATCGACCTGTTTCCCGACGTCGACCGACCCGAGCTCGTGTCCGTGCTCGAGCAACGCCGTGACGCGCTAGCCTGGCGAACCGCGGAGACGTTCTTCGCCGGCATGCTTCACGACCGCATCTCCCGAGCGATCTTGCGCGCTGAAGGAATCGCGGCGAATGCCCCGGTCCCCGCGCTACCCTGCGATGTGCTGGCCGCGCGCCTGAAGGACTTCCGGCTGGAGGTCACCGGCAGGGGCGATGCGAGTCAAGCGCAGGTGACCCGGGGCGGAGCGTCGGTCGCCGGGTTCGATCCTCACACGATGGCTTCGCGATGCGCTGACGGGCTGTTCGCCGCCGGAGAGGTCCTTGATGTAGACGGGCGCTCCGGCGGATTCAACCTGCACTGGGCGTGGGCTTCGGGCATCGTCGCAGGTCAGGCCGGTGCGCGCTGGGCCACCACGCGCGGACCCGAGCGGGATGTCGACTCGGGGATGCCGAAGTGATCGAACTCAGGAACCTTGCCGTGCCCCTGACTGCAGCAGACCCGGGCGCTGAGTCCGGAGTGCGGCGCGCGGCGGCACAGCGTCTGGGTATCGATATCGAGCGCATCACTTCGATTCGACTGCTCAAGCGCTCGGTGGACGCGCGCCGCAAGAGCGACGTCCACTTCGTGGTCTCCCTTCTCCTCACCCTCGACGACTCCACAGGCGAGGACGAAGCGGCGGTCGTCGGACGCGTCGGCGACGACGCCTCGCTTCACGTCCCGCCAGTCCCGCTGGTCACTCCGCGGCCCACTGTCGGGCCCTCGGTTCGACCTGTCGTCGTGGGCACCGGACCCGCAGGGCTGTTCGCCGCGCTGGTTCTGGCCCGCGCAGGCGCGAGACCCCTCGTCCTCGAGCGGGGTCGCGCCGTGGGCGACCGGATGCGCACCGTGGACGCGTTCATCCGTGACGGCGTGCTTGACCTGGAGTGCAACATCCAGTTCGGCGAGGGAGGTGCGGGGACCTTCTCCGACGGCAAGCTGACGACGAACACCAAGGATCCTCGCTGCCGCAGTGTGCTCCAGACGCTGGTCGGCGCAGGCGCTCCCGAGGAGATTCTGTGGCAGGCGCGGCCGCACATCGGCACCGATCGTCTCACCGGCGCGGTCCGCAGACTGCGCGACGAGATCGAGTCTCTGGGCGGCGAAGTGCGCTTCGAGACTCGACTCTCCGATCTGGTCCTCGACGCTGACAACGTGCTTCGTGGGTTTGTGACCGAGGGCATTGCCGGACGCGACGAGATGCCCGCGGATGTTCTCATCCTGGCCGCAGGTCACAGCGCCCGTGACACCTTCGAGATGCTGCATCGGCGCGGAGCGCGGCTCGCCCAGAAGCCGTTCTCGATCGGCGTGCGCATCGAGCACGACCAACGTACGGTCGATCGGGCTCAGTACGGCGCGTCGGCTGGCCACCCCGCCCTTGGAGCGGCGGAGTACAAGCTTTCGTGTCATCTGCCCTCCGGTAGAGGTGTCTACACCTTCTGCATGTGTCCTGGTGGCTGGGTTGTGGCGGCCGCGAGCGAGGAGGGCGGCGTCGTCACCAATGGGATGAGCCGGTATGCCCGTGAAGGAGCGAACGCCAACTCCGCGTTTCTTGTCGGGGTCCTGCCCGGCGACTTCGGCGACGACCATCCGCTCGCGGGCGTGTGGCTTCAGCGGCGTTTCGAGCAGGCGGCGTTTCGTGTGGGGGGGAGCCGATTCCGGGCCCCGGCTCAACTGATGAGCGACTTCTTGCAGGGCGCCGCTTCAACGGCGGGCGGAGCCGTCGAGCCGACGTACCCTCTCGGGGTTGCGTACACCGATCTTGCGCAGTGTCTGCCCGACTTCGTCGTGTCGTCACTTCGCGAGGCGGCACCGCTGTTCGATCGGCGCATGCGCGGGTTCGCGACGGCTGATGCGCTTCTGACGGGAGTCGAGACGCGCTCCTCATCTCCGGTCCGCGTGGTGCGCGATGACGGGCTGCAGTCCAACCTGCGAGGAGTCTATCCGTGCGGGGAGGGCGCAGGTTACGCGGGCGGCATCATGTCGGCCGCAGTGGATGGCCTACGCTGCGGCGAGGAGGTTGTGGCGCGCTATCGGTCCACAGACTGAGCCTGGCCACAGCCCCAGAAGCTCCTGGCGTCTCGGGGCATCAGCCGAGCTGCGCGTGCCGTTCCAGCCACTCATCCTCGAGGTCGGATATCCGCTGCTCGAGGTCACGCAGCCGCGCCTGCTCGTCTAACAGGGCGACGTAGTCTGAAGGATCGGTGTCCTTCATCCCTTGCCGCAGCGCGTCGGCCTTCTTGGTCAGCGTCTCGAGTTTGCGCTCGGTTGAGGCAAGCTCCTTCTTCAAGCGGTATTCGTCAGCTCTCGACAGAGGCGAGCCCTCGTCCTTCTCCCGAGCGCCCGATGCATCGGGCGTCGGGTCATCCCTGGGCGCTGGGTCGGGTCCGGCTTCCGCGGGCAGGGCCTCGCGCTCATCTACCAGGCGTAGGTACTCCTCGACCCCTCCGGGAACGTGGCGGACCTTGCCGTCGATCACGGCGAACTGATCGTCGGTGACGCGTTCCATCAGGTGGCGGTCGTGGGTGATGAGCAGGAGCGTGCCGGGCCACGTATCGAGAAGACTCTCCACGACCGCGAGCATGTCGATGTCGAGGTCGTTGTCCGGCTCGTCCAAGATCAAGACGTTCGGTTTGTCCAGCAGGATGAGCATCAGCTGGAGCCGACGCTTCTGACCGCCGGACAGGTCGCTCACCGGCGTCGACAGCTGGGCTGCCTCAAACCCGAGGCGCTCAAGCAGCTGCGACGGGGTGAGCTCTTTGCCCTCGATCTCGTAGCGGGTGTTGTAGCGTGAGAGTACCTCCCGGACACGCGCATCACCCAGCTCGTTGAGCTCCTCCAGATGCTGCGAGAGGTAGGCGAAGTTGACGGTCTTGCCGACCTTCACGCGGCCCGCGGTGGGCTCAAGGGAACCCCGGATGAGATTGAGCAGTGTCGTCTTGCCGGATCCGTTCTCGCCCAGGATGCCGAATCGGTCCCCGGGGCCGATAAGCCAGGTGACATCGTCGATCACCGTCCTGTCTCCGAAGCGTGCGGTCACGTCAACGAGATCGACCACCTGTTTCCCCAGGCGTGAGACCGCACTGCGCTTGAGCTCCAGTGAGTTGCGAAGGGGAGGCTCCTCTGCGATGAGTGCCTCGGCAGCCGCCACGTGGAACTTCGGCTTGGTCGCTCGAGCGCGCGCGCCGCGGGCAAGCCAGGCCAACTCTTTGCGCAGGAGATTCTTGCGCTTCTGCTCGGCCGTTTGGGCAGCTTCCGCGCGCTCCACACGCTGCAGGACGTAGGCTGAGTAGCCGCCCTCGAACTGCTCGACCCGCCCGTGGTGGACTTCCCACATGCTCAGGCACACCTCGTCCAAGAACCACCGGTCGTGGGTGACTACCAAGAGCGCTCCGGACTTCTTGGGCCACCGCCTCTTGAGGTGGTCAGCCAGCCAGGCGATCGCGTGAACGTCCAGATGGTTCGTGGGCTCGTCGAGCATGAGCACGTCCCAGTCACCTACGAGAACTCGGGCCAGGTCCACGCGTCGCCGCTGCCCGCCCGAAAGACTGCCGACTCGGGCATCCCACCCGATATCGGAGATCAGCCCCCCGATGATGGCGCGGATCCGGGCGCTGGAGGCCCAGCTGTGCTCTGGTGCGTCTCCGACGACCGCGTGAGACACCGATGACTCAGGGTCGAGCCCATCGGTCTGAGCCAGCGTTCCTATGCGGGTTCCGCCGCGGTGGATAACGCGTCCGACGTCGGGCGCGCACGTGCATGCCAGCAGCGCAAGGAGTGAAGACTTGCCGTCTCCGTTGCCGCCAACGATACCGATGCGGTCGCCCTCATCGATTCCGAGCGAGACCGAGTCGAAGACCCGCTTGGTCGGGAACTCCAGCAGGACGTTCTCGCAGCCAAGTAGATGTGCCAAGCGAAGTACCTCGATTCTCGCGCGTCGAGCATGAGCGCGATAGCTGTTCGCGACGCAGACACACAGGATACCTACCAGCCGCACTAGTGTGGGTGCACGTTAGCTTGTCAGTATCAGCGGAACCGCAGTCCAAGCGAAGCGCACGGTCGCCGGCTGACGCCGCACAGAACGCGCAGTGACGAGGGTCACATGCGTTGGTGGAGGAGTCGACTGCGGGCACTACAGCGAGGGTTGACCCTACCCGATGGGTGAGGTGGAAGGCGTCACTCCGCTTCAATACCGAAGGTGGTCACCATGAAACGCAGGCTTCTCACCGTACTGGTCGTCTCGATCGCGATGTGCCTGATGGTGCCCGCTGTGGCGCTTGCCAAGACCAGCACGCGCTTGTCGATCAGCGCGTCGTCGGGTTACGAGCACTACGACCTGAAGCCCACCATCACGGGGAGACTCGTCACCGCGTCCGGCAAGCCCGTATCCAAAGCCACCGTGAAGCTCTTCTGCGGGTCGACGTATGTCGGCGCCAAGCGTACCGACGCTCAAGGAAGGGTGCGCTTCACCGCCGAGCTTCCGGATGCGCGGCTCTCAGGTGCGTGGAGGCTCAAGTACGCCGGGAGCTCGGTCCGCCGGCCGGTCACCTCGAGCGCCAGAGTCACCCGTGTCCATGTGCACTACAAGGGCCCCGCATCTCTTCTGGATGGCGGCCAAGGCCTCGACGGTGACGGCACCGAGGACCCCTATCCCGATGAGTGGGTCACGCTGCCGGAATCGAAGAGCAGCGCACAGATCGCCAACTCCGAACCAGGTCTGGATCCCGGGCTCGATTCCGGTGAGCCGGGTCTGGATCCCGCGATCACCCACCCCGCCCCCGACGACGGCGGTCTGCCCGAAGATGGTGGTCTTGACCCTGACGCAGATGTGGATGCCGACGAGGGGGAAGCGTACGTCCCGACCTACCTGTTCAGAGTCGATATCGAGTTGAGCGAGGGCAGGACGTACGGCGTGAAGCTTTCGGAGCCCGCTTGGTGCCGCGTGGACGACTCATCGGCAGAAAGCGTCTTCATGAACGATGAATGCAGCGATACCTTCGACTTCTCCCCTGAGGCCGACGACGAGTTCGCATTCCTGTTCGACACCGGTTTCGGCTATGAGGACGTAAGCGAACTCAACGTCTTGATCTGGTAGTTCCTCACGGCGGGTGCTCTTCTGCGGGCTTCGCGCGTACACTCTTTGGGGCGGGAGTCACACGAGGGGAGCGCGCATGGGGTCGGTCACCGTTCGTTGGATCGATGCCGAGGGCACACTGCAGCAAGGTGGCCTCGAAGAGTTCGAACCAGCGCAGAGAGCCGCGTGGTGCTGGGTCGATGTGGCAGGCCCGGCTGAGGAGACTCTTGCGCGCGTCGGGGCCCCGTTCGGGCTGCACCCCCTTGCCGTTGAGGACTCGTTGCACCCGCAGAGGCGGCCGAAGCTCGATCTGTACCCGGAGGGACCGTTCCTGACGTGGCTCACGGCCCATAGTGGCGAAGACGGGCGGTTGCGAATCGATGAACTCGACGTCTTCTGCGGTCCCACCTACCTGGTGACGCTGCATGACGGCGTCGTCGAGGCCATCGACGAGGTTGCGCGGGACGCCCAGCGTCTGATGTCCAAGGGACCGGACTGGGTGCTGCATGGCATTCTCGACCGACTCGTCGACTCCATGCTTCCCGTTGCGGATGGAATCGGTGACCGCTTGGAGGACGTCGAAGACCGCATGCTCGCCAATCCCACCCCGGCTGATCTTGAAGAGCTGTACTCCTTGCGGCGCCAACTGTTGGTGCTGCATCGTATCGTGTCGCCGCAGCGTGACATGGTTCGCGCGCTCACCAGGGAGCGCGACCACGTGTCTGAAGAGGCGTACCGCTACTTCGACGATGTGGTCGATCATCTCGTTCACATCGAGGAGTCACTTGAGACGTACCGAGACATAGGCTCGGCGGTCATGGACATCTACCTGTCTGCGCAGTCCAACCGCCTGAATGAGGTGATGAAGGTCCTGACGGTGGTGACCGTCCTTATCGGTGCGCTCACGCTCCTATCGGGTATCTACGGTATGAACCTGCTGGGCGGTATGTGGCCGCCGCCCATGGAGCCTTGGGCGTTCCCTGCGGCTATGGGCGCGATGCTTGTCTTGGCCGGCATGATGGCGGTGTATTTCCGGAGGAAGAACTGGTGGTAGAGACCGACAGCGGCGTACCGTCCCCTGACGGACCGTCCGTGGACCACAGCCATGATGTGTACACCTTGGCGAACATCATCACCGTGCTGCGGTTGATGCTTGTGCCATTCGCATTCGCGGTCTTCATCAGCGGCAAGAACGACATGCTCGCTTTCCTCTTGTTCGCCCTTGCGGCTTCGACGGATTGGCTTGACGGTCAGATCGCCAGACGGACCGGCACGGTGACCGAGATCGGCAAGGCCATCGATCCTCTGGTAGACCGGCTGCTCCTTGCGGCTGGTGTGCTCGGGCTGTATATCGAGGAGCGTGTACCGCTGTGGGTCGTTCTCTTCCTGCTGGCCAGGGATGTGTATCTGCTGGTAGGGGCGGCTTACCTCGCCAAAAGGGGAGTCTCCAGGCTGCCGGTCATCTTCACTGGTAAGCTGACGACCCTGTTGCTGCTGGTAGGGTTCGCTGGTCTGATCCTCGGAGTGCCCGAGATGCCCGGGCTGGGGGTCGTCGAGTCGCAGGCGTTGCCTGGCTTCGGGGCCGACCCCGTTGTGGTGTGGATGTGGTTCGTTTACGCGGGCATCGTCGCATCGGCCATCACGGCCGTCGTCTATACGTCCCAGGCGTTCACGGCATTAAGGGCCAAGGGCGCTGTCGTCACCTAGAACATGTCGATCGAAGGGGGGACCATGAAGGCTGTGATCATGGCGGGCGGAGAGGGCACGAGATTGAGGCCCTTGACATCGCTTCTGCCCAAACCGATGGTCCCGATCGTCAATCAACCGGTCATGGAGCATATTCTCGGACTGGTGAAGCACCACGGCATAACCGACGTGGTGGCGACGCTCGCGTTCATGCCCCAAGTCATTGAGGAGTACTTCGCCGATGGCGAAGAGTGGGGAATGCACCTCGACTACGCCGTCGAGGAGACGCCCCTTGGGACCGCCGGCTCGGTGAAGAATGCCGCATCGCTGTTGGCCGGAGATGAGCCGTTCGTCGTCATCAGCGGTGACGCGCTCACCGACATCGATCTGGGCGAGGTGATCGCGTTCCATCGGGCTTCAGGCGGAGCGGTGACCATCGCCCTGAAAGCGGTCCCGGATCCGCTCGAGTTCGGAGTGGTCATCATCGACGATGAGGGCCGAGTGGAGCGCTTCCTCGAGAAGCCGACGTGGGGCCAGGTCTTCAGTGATCGCATCAACACCGGCATCTACGTGGTGGAGCCGTGGGTGCTCGACGAGATTCCCGCTGGTCCGTACGACTTCTCAGCGGATCTCTTTCCCAAGCTGATGGAGAAGGGCCACGCGATCTATGGGATCGTGGTCGATGGGTACTGGTGTGACGTCGGTAGCCGGGAGAGCTACCTCGAGGTCCACCGCGACATTCTAGACGGCAAAGCGAAGATCTACGTCCCCGGGGTGCATGCGAGCGAGTCCCTGTGGGTGGCGGACAATGCGAACGTCGCCTCCGATGCCACCCTCGGTGACAAGGTCGTTCTTGGAGACAACGTCACCGTCAGATCCGGAGCGGTGGTCGGCGACTACTCGGTGATCGGGGACAACTGCGTCATCGGCGTCGATGCGCGCGTGGAGCAGTCGGTGCTGTGGGAGGAGACGTTCGTCGGTAGGGGCGCGACCGTTTCGGGAACCGTTCTGTGTCGAAGCGTTGACGTTCGCGCCGGTGCGGTTGTCGACCCAGGGGTATCGATCGGCTCAGAATCGGTGGTTGGGCGGGGCGCGCACGTCGGCGCGAACGTGCAGGTCTACCCCTACAAGCGCATCGAGGCCGCGGCCACCGTCAACTCCTCGGTGATATGGGAGTCCGGTCACTCTCGGACGATCTTTGCGGACTCCGGTATCAGCGGGCTGGTCGGCATCGACATCACCGCTGAGCTCGCGCTCAAGATCGCTGAGGCCTTTGGGTCATTGCTGCCCAAAGGCGGGCATGTCGTGGTCACCCGCGATACCTCGAGGTCGGCCCGGATGATCAAGCGAGCGATGATAGCCGGACTCAATGCCGCTGGTATCAACGTGCGCGACCTGAGAGTGGCTTCGCCCGCCGTGAGCAGGTTCACGACTCAGAAGACCAGGTGCGTCGGCGGTCTGCACATCGCGGCGTCACGGCTCGACCCTCAAGCACTCGATATTCGCTTCTTCGACAAGCACGGCCTTGACATCGGCCCGTCGGCCCAGAAGAAGATCGAGCGCCTCTACTTCAGGGGCGAGTTCCGCAGGGCGTTCTTCTCCGACGTAGGCGAGATCGTCTACCCACCCCGTCCCCTCGAGTACTACGCCGCCGCCCTCAACGACGCCATCTCTGATGCGGGGATGGATCCGATATGGAGCAAGGTGGTTGCCGACATGGGGTGCGGCGCGGCGTCCTTCGTCCTGCCCCTGGTCGCCGGTTCCTGGCACCTCAACCTCATCGCACTCAACCCCGTGGTCGATAGCGAATCGACTAACGGTTGTGGCGAGGTGAGCGAGGAGGCGGTGGCCGAGCTGCGGCGCGGCGTCGAGTTGTTCGGCGCCGATTTCGGAGTCGCGTTTGACCGCGGTGCCGAGCGGGTGCGTCTGATGACCGGCTCCGGAGCGGTGCTCGAAGGCGAGAGAGCTCTCCATGCGGTCGTGGACCTATGGTGCAGAACACGCGCGGACGTGGAAGGCGCGATCGCGGTGCCGCTGACAGCCTCCAACGCGGTCGAGCGGCTGGCTGCTTCACACGGCAGAACGGTCGTGCGTCCCGGGTTGTCGAGACGGGCGCTGGCACAGGCGGTCGTTGACGGGCGGGCCGCGTTTGCGGGCGGAGCTGCGGGCGGATTCATCTTCGGTGACTTCTTTCCGGCCTTCGACGGGGTTCTCACTGTCGGGATGCTTGCCCGCATGATCAAGCACCTGGATACGTCACTAGACCGCGTCGTCGCGGACCTTCCTGACTACTACCTGCACCATGCACAGGTGTTCTGTCCGTCCACCCGCAAGGGCGTCGTGATGCGCGGCGTCAGTGAGGCTTCGGCGGACCTGGACGTCGATCTCACCGAGGGGGTGCGCATACGCTTCCCGGATGGATGGGTTCTTGTGCTGCCAGATGCGAACGAGCCGATGGTCGGCGTGTGGGCTGAGGGGCCGAACGATGACGTCGCCGGCGAGCGAGTCGCTCAGTGGGTGGGTGTCGTGGAGCGCGCGATTGCCCCAGACTGAAGTGATGGCGCGCGGCTTGCTCGATGAGCCGGGAATACCGCAGCGTAACGGGCGTGTGACGAGTCGCGTCAGGTCGCTCACGCGCAGGTACCATACGCTAACCGTCGTGCCGTGCTCGAGGGCGGCTCTTCGGTGTTTCGTGAACACCAGCGATCCAGGGGCTATTTGTGACCGATTCTCCCAGTATCTCTAGCGTCGACTACGCTCAGCGCAGGCGCGATCGCGCGCTGCAGCGCGCCGCTGCGCGTCAGCAGAAGATACCCTTGGCTGCAATCATCACAGGTGTCGTCGCCGTCGTTCTCATCGTGGCTCTCGAGATGGGAATGAGTTGGGGTCGGGTGCACCCTGGGGTGACGGTGGCTGGCGTACCCATCGGCGGGATGAAACCTGATGCGGCGGGCCTGACACTGGAAGCCGCTTTGCCCAAGCAGGTCGAGAAGCCGGTCGTCGTCGTCTACGGCGATGACTCCTGGGACGTGCCCGCCGAAGACATCGGACTGAGTTTCGACTACGACCGTATGGTCGCCCAAGCGATGGCGGTCGGTCGGGAGGGCGGCCTGTTCGGCCTCGTTGGTGGCCGGCTCTCTGCCTGGTTCGGCAGGCGGGATCTGCCTGCGCTGCCCGTTGCCGAGGCCACCCGTATGGGAAAGGTGCTCGCCGAGATCGCCAAGGGCACTGATGTCGAGCCGGTGGACGCACGCGTCGCCATCACGGGGACCGAACTCGCCGTGAAGCCCTCGAAGGCGGGCCGCGGTCTCGTCCACGCCCGTACGAGCGCTGAGATTCTTTCGGCCATGGTGGCGACGGACCGTCAGGTCGCCGCGGTGGTGGAGACCCTGCCACCGGCGGTGTCGGACGCCGACGCTAAGGCGGCGCTTGAGGTGGGCAAGGCGATGATCGCCGGTCCCGTCACCGTCACGTACAAGGGCAAGGAGTGGCGCTTCGACGAGGACGAAGTCGCGAAGTGGCTCGCCTTCCGTCGCAGCGACACGCCGCTACCTGATAGCGAAGACACCACGCAAGCCGCGGGCTCCCTGACGTCGAGTGCCCCCGCGGATGTGACGCTTCTTGCGCACATATCGTCTGAGAAGGCCGGCAAGAGCGTGGTTCCCGCGGTGGGTGCCAAGATCGGGCGTCCAGCAAAGAGCGCCCGCTTCTCCACGGCCAACGGCCGGGTGAGCATAATTCCCTCTCAGGCAGGCATCGGTCCTGACCTGCAGGCACTCGCGAGCGAGCTCACCTCTGAACTGCCGATGCCCGCTTCGGATCGCACCTTCGAACTCAGGACCGCCACGGCGCAACCCCGGATCACGACTGCCGATGCCGAGGCGATGGGCATCAAGGAGCGCATTTCGCGCTACACCACCACCTACGACGGCGGTCACACGGCGCGAGTCAGCAACATTCACCTCCTCGGAGACGCTCTCGACGGCAAGCTGATAGCACCCGGAGCCACATTCTCCTTCAACGGCTCCGTGGGTGAGCGCACAGCTGCGAAGGGCTACACCGAGGCTAATGCCATTGTGAACGGCAAGCTCGTTCCCCAGCTCGGCGGTGGAATCTGTCAGGTCGGCACGACGTTGTTCAATGCGGCTTTCGAGTCCGGTCTGCCCATCGTCCAGCGGCAGAACCACTCGTTCTACATCTCACACTACCCGGACGGTCGGGATGCCACCGTCTCGTGGGGCGGTCCCGACATCAAGTTCAGAAACGACACGAAGCATTGGGTGCTGGTGTCGGTGAGCTACACCGGGTCGTCTGTCACGATCGCGCTTTACGGCACCGACCCGGGCTACGACGTAGAGGCGCAGAAGGGGCCCTGGACCAACATCACGCCGTTCCCGATCGAGCAGGTCAAGGATCCGACCATGCTCAAGGGCACGAAGTCGGTTGAGGACAAGGGCATCAATGGGCGTAGAATCACGGTCACGCGGACTGTCTACAAGGACGGCCAGGTGGTGCGCGAGGATCAGTTCAGGTCGCACTACAAACCGAAGGTCGAAGTTGTCCGCGTGGGCACGAAGCCCAAGCCGGCCGAATCGGCCACGCCGACCGGCACCCCGAAGCCCTAGGGGTTTCGGAGGCGCACAGGGCGTGGCAGCGCGGATTGAGGGGGAGCCGTGTATCAACCAGAGTGTGAGGCAATGCCCAGGGCCGACATCGAGGCATTGCAGCTCGCACGCCTCAAGGACCTGCTCGCCCGGGTGAATGAGACCGTCCCGACCTACCGCGACAAGTTCGCAGCCGCAGGCTTCGATCCCTCAACGCTGAGCACGCTTCACGACCTTCGGCGCGTGCCCTTCACGGTCAAGGATGACCTGCGTGCGGCGTACCCCTACGGGATGTTCGCGGTGCCGCTGCGCGATATCGTCCGTGTTCATTCGTCAAGTGGTACGACTGGGCAGGTCACGGTCGTCGGATACACCAAGGGCGACATCGAGCGGTGGTCGGACCTGATGGCGCGGACGTTCGCCTGCGCCGGAGCGACGGCCGACGACGCCATTCAGGTCACGTATGGCTATGGACTGTTCACCGGTGGCCTCGGGGCCCACTATGGCTCGGAGCGGCTCGGGGCACTCACGGTGCCGGTCTCGGGCGGAAACACCAAAAGGCAGGTACAGATTCTCAAAGATTTCGGCGTCACCGTGCTCGCCTGCACGCCGAGCTACGCGCTGCTCATCGCCGAGACCGCGCGCGAGATGGGCATCGACCCGCGGGATCTGCCGCTCAAGGTGGGCGTGTTCGGCGCCGAGCCGTGGAGTGAGCAGATGCGTCGGCAGATCGAGGACGAACTCGGCGTGAAGGCCATCGACATCTATGGGCTCTCCGAAGTGATGGGCCCGGGCGTTGCGAGTGAGTGCGTCCACCAGTGCGGATTACACGTGTTCGAAGACCACTTCCTCGTCGAGATCGTCGATCCCGAGACGATGGAGCCGCTCGCGGACGGCGAGACCGGTGAGGTGGTGTTCACGACGCTGACCAAAGAGGGCATTCCCGTCATCCGGTATCGCACGCGCGACATCAGCCGCATCATTCCGGAGCCGTGCGCCTGTGGGCGCACCTTCCGCCGCATCGAACGCGTCACGGGACGCAGTGATGACATGCTCATCATCCGTGGCGTGAATGTCTACCCGAGCCAGATCGAGCAGGTGCTCATGGGGGTGCCGATGGTCGCGCCGCACTACCAGGTGGTTCTCACGAAGCGTGGTTCCATGGACGACGTCGAGGTTCACGTCGAGGTCGTCCCGGAGTTCCACTTCGACGAGGTGCGCGAACTTGAGGCGTTGCAGCGGCGGGTGAAGACCGAGATCGAATCGGCGCTCGCGGTCTCGATCAAGGTGAAGCTGGTAGAGCCCAAGTCGATCGCCCGTTCCGAGGGCAAGGCGAAGCGGGTTGTCGACCTGCGCGCCGAAGGGGGTGCCTAGGTCATGGTCAACCAGGTGAGTGTCTTTCTTGAGAACACCTCAGGTCGGCTGGCGGAGCTCACGCGGACGTTGGGCGACGCGGGAATCAACATGCATGCGCTGATGGTTGCGGACACGAGCGACTTCGGAGTGGTCCGCATCATCTGCGATTCACCGCAACGGGCGAAAGACCTTCTCGATGCGAAGGGTTTCGGTGCCTCGCTCACGCCGGTGGTAGCGGTCGAGGTTCCGGACCGACCCGGCGGGCTGGCGGACCTTCTCGAGGCGCTGGGCGAAGAGGGGATGAACGTCGAGTACGCCTACTGTTTCGTGCGTCCGACGGCAAGCTCGGCGGTCGATGTGTTCAGGGTCGACGACGACCGAGCGCAGGCGGTGCTGGAAGCAGCGGGGTTCTCGGTACTGAGCGCGTCTGACCTCTACGACGTCTGATCATCCTGCGGCCCCGCAGCCAGACTGGCGTGCAGTGCGCGAAGCGCGTCGGTGTCCTCAGGCGTGGAGAGGACCTGCCACGTCACCGAGCGATCCTGAGCCCCGAGCTTGGTCTTCGTCAGCCCACCCAGACGGTCACCGACCACGGCGCCGCCGGCTTTGGGCGTATGCGGCAACAAGACGAGGAATCGTCCGTCGTTGAGGCGCGCCACCTCGTCCACCATCCGAAGGTCCGATCGGATGAGATCGGCCAGGCCCCGTACGACGGAGCGTTGGCGCGACGAGCTGAATCCCGCAAACAGCGACGGCGACAGGGTGAAGATCACGATCGAGAACGGCTCGCCGTAACGGTCAGTGCGACCCAGTGACTGCATCAGTTCGACAGCGACGTGCTTCTCGTTGAACACGCGGCTCCATTCATCGATGGAGCTGTCTTCCTCAAGGCCGGCCATGATGTACTTCACTCGCGTGGTCGCCTCGCCGCCGATGACGCCGAGGATGCCCAGCGCGGCTAGGCGCGAGCCGATGATGATCATCGTCTCAGGGGATATCGGTACCGCCTGCAGCGTGGGTATGCGCATGAGGATGTAGACGCTCGCCGCGATGATGGCTGCGATGAGCCCACCTCGGCGACCCCACTTCACCGCACCGAACAGCACGCCGAACAGCATGAGATTGGCGACTATCTCGATTACCTCCGGGGGGCCACCGACCGGCAGCGACACCGCGAGCGAGCCGACGATCATCGCCGCCCCGACGGCGAGGATCAGAGATTCTATGCGTGACAGTGTCATCGTTGCTGGACCCTTCCGATTCGCGGCTCAAGGACCATCCTCGTATCCAGTATCGCAACAGTTCGTCCGAGTTGCGAGCATTCTCGTGGGGTCGGGTGGCATACTGACGTGCACGCGAGGTGCGGACTGCATGCTCCGCCTTCCCCTACCGGTATGCGAAAGCGAGGGCTTGTCCAACGTGTGTCCGTATTCTTCCAAGGCCCAGCTGTTCAGACCGGTCGCGCGATGCTTGGCGCTCGCTCTTGCGTTCTCCCTGATCGTGCCAACGCCTGGTGTCGCCGTCGTCTTGCCGTCCGACCGCGTCGACGGTCAGACACGCACGGAACTCGGGCTGCCCAAGGCCGCGCTCCCGGACGTCACCATGGCAGCCGGTATTCTTGCGACAGACGATGGCCGAGTGCTGTGGGCCCGTCGGGCCGCCGACAGGCGCGCTATCGCGAGCATCACGAAAGTCATGACGGCGATCGTGGTGATGGAGGAGACAGCGCCTGACGAGCTCATCACCATCCCGCGATCGTCCACCCGTGTGGGGGAGTCGACGGCATTCTTGCGGGAGGGCGAGAAGCTGCCCGTCTCTGAGGTGCTCGAAGCGCTTCTTGTGAAGTCCGGAAACGACGCAGCCGTCGCTCTGGCTGCGCACGTTGCAGGTGGCGAGGAACCGTTCGTCGACCTGATGAACGCGAAGGCGCGCGAGCTGGGGCTTAAGCGCACTCACTTCAAGAACCCTCACGGCCTCGACGAGGAGGGCGGTTACGCAAGCGCGTCGGATGTCGTGGTGATGACGCGCTATGCGATGACCAAGCCTCTGTTTCGCCGCATCGTTGCGCAGAAGACGGCGGTCATAGGTTCAGGAGCACGAGCAGAGAAGGTCCTCTCCACGAACCTGCTGATAGGCAACTATGCGGGCGCCAATGGCATCAAGACCGGTTGGACCAGCGACGCCGGCTACTCGGTGGTTGTCTCAGCGGCACGGGACGGAGTCGAGCTGCAAGCGGTCGTGCTCGGCACCACCAACGAGCTCCGACGTTTTCGGGACGCCCGCGAGATGCTCGACTTCGGCTTCGCGCACTATCGTCCGCAGAAGCTTGTGTCCGCCGGTTCGGTGATCGGAGAGGCTGCCGTCACCGACTATCTGGACGTCACCGTGCCTGCAGCCGTCTCCGAGGACGTGACGGTGACCGTCTTTGACCTTGCAGGCCCGATCACGAGAGAGGTCACGACACCCGATGTGGCCGCGCCCGTGCGCGCGGGCCAGAGAATCGGAGTGGCGACGTTCACGCAAGGCGACGAGGTGGTCGCGACGATTCCGCTCGTCGCGGCTGCAGACGTTGAGCGTCCCGGACCCCTTGAGCGGATAGGAATCGCCCTGACGAGAGCGTGGCGCAAGCTGAGCGGCGCCCCTGAGTAGTGAATCGCCACGAGGCGGTGGCGGCATCACCTGGCGGGGAACGCGTTGATCGAGCACATCGGGAGAAGGGCGGGAACGTGAGCGGAGTGCAACGATCCGATCGTGGACTGAAGCGAACATCTCTCTACGAGGAGCATCTGGCCCTGGGGGCTCGCATGGTGCCCTTCGCGGGTTTCGAGATGCCGGTGCAGTACGCAGGCATCATCGAAGAACATCGGGCGGTCCGCTCGAGAGCGGGCATCTTCGACGTCTCGCACATGGCCGAGTTCCGGGTATTCGGATTCGGAGCGTTCGAGTTTCTTCAAAGGGCGCTCACCAACGACCTTCGCAAGATTTCAGAGATCGGGCAGGCGCAGTACACGCTGCTGCTGGATGAGCAGGGCGCAATACTCGACGATCTGATCGTCTACCACTCCGGTGACCTCGAGTACTTCATCATCGCGAACGCCTCGAACCGTGAGCAGGATTTCGACTTTCTCAAGCGCCAGGCCCCCGACGACGTCGAGCTGGTCGACGAGTCGGACCGCACCGCGCTCATCGCGCTCCAGGGACCTGAGGCTCTACGTATCGTCTCTGAGCTTGTGGGGCCGGACTGGATCGCCCCGGATCGCTTCTGTATCGGCGAGGGCCTTCTTGACGGAGCCGTTCCGTGTCTGATCGCCCGGACGGGATACACCGGCGAGGACGGCGTCGAGATCGTCTGTCGTTCCTCTGACGCCCCGGTTGTATGGCGCCTGCTCCTGTCATTCTCCGAGGTAACGCCCTGCGGTCTTGGTGCGCGCGATACCTTGAGGCTGGAGATGGGCTACCACTTGTATGGCAGCGATATGGACCGGGGAGTGGATCCGATATCCGCCGGACTCGGCTGGGTCGTGGCCAAGGACAAAGGGGACTTCGTCGGTCACGGCGCGGTTCAACGCATCCGGGACGAGGGCCCCGAGCGCAGACTCGTCTTCCTCTCCGTTGTCGGTGGGATTCCCCGACATGGATTCCCCGTGTTGCATGGCGGTGTCGAGGTGGGTAAGGTAGCGAGCGGTACGTTCTCGCCGACTCTCGAGACCGGCATCGCGACCGCGTACGTTCCAGCGGGACTGTCCTCGCTCGGCACGACGTTCGAGGTCGCGATCAGGGCCAAGAAGGCGTCGGCGACGGCTGTGAAGCCTCCGTTCGTGACATCGACATCGCTGTCCGGGGTTCAGACGCCCTGACCAGCACCACACCGGAAGGAGCACCAATGACACACCCCAACGATCGCGTCTACTCCGAGGCGCACGAATGGGTCGTCGTCGAGGGCGATATCGCCACTGTGGGGATCTCGCACTTCGCTCAGGACCAGCTTGGTGAAGTCGTCTACGTCGACCTGCCGTCCGCCGGGGATGCACTGGTCGCGGGCGAGACCTTCGGTGAGATTGAGTCAGTGAAGTCGGTCTCCGAACTATACGCACCGGTTTCCGGCGAGATCGTCGAGGTCAATGACGCCCTGGGTGACTCGCCTGAGACCGTCAATGCGAGCCCGCACGGTGATGGATGGATGGTCAAGATCAGGCTGGGCGATGCCACCCAGGTCGATGGGCTCATGAGCGCTGAGGACTACGACGAGTTCGTAGCTCAGGGCTAGGAATGCGCTACATCCCGATCACCTGTGCGCAGCGGGAGCATATGCTGGCCACGGTCGGAGTGACCGGGATCGGGGAGCTCTTCGCCGATGTGCCGGCGCAAGCGGTGCTTCAGGGGCTGCTTGATCTGCCCGAGCCCCTGTCCGAAGTCGATCTTGTCCGGCACGTGCGCGGTCTTGCGAACCAGAACGTGCCCGCGACCGAGTTGGTGTCGTTCGCCGGCGCCGGGATGTACGACCATCACATCCCCAGTGTGGTCGACCACATTCTCCGACGGCCTGAGTTCTTCACCGCCTACACGCCTTACCAGCCCGAAGTCAGTCAGGGCACGCTTCAAGGCATCTATGAGTACCAGTCCATGGTCTGCGAGCTGACCGGCATGGACGTGGCCAACGCCAGCATGTACGACGGAGCGACCGCTTTCGTCGAGGCAGCGCTCATGGCGTGTCGAATCACCCGGCGTTCACGTGTGGTGGTGTCGGGAACCGTGCATCCCGAGTGGATAGAGACCCTCGAGACCTACGCCGCTTCGGGGCTGCTGGAGGTAGTCGGCGACGAGTGCACCGGCGGTCTCAGCGATGCGTCGAGTCTCGCCTCGTTGGTCGATGACCGGACGGCCGCGGTACTGGTGGCCTCACCTAACTTCGTGGGCAACATCGAGGACCTGGCCGCTATCGGTGCGGTCGCCAGGGCCGCGGGGGCGCTCTTCGTGGTCGCGTCCAATCCGATCATGCTGGGTGTGCTTGAGCCCCCCTCGACCTTCGGCGCCGATATCGTGGTGGGCGAAGGTCAACCACTCGGAAGCCCCATGAGTCTCGGTGGTCCAGGGCTGGGCCTGTTCGCCTGCCGTGAGAGCCATGTTCGACAGATGCCGGGTCGGCTCGTCGGACGCACCGTCGATATCGACGGTAATCACGCATTCGTTCTGACGCTGTCCACCCGCGAGCAGCACATACGGCGCGAGAAGGCGACATCCAATATCTGCAGCAATCACGCGCTCAACGCGCTTGCGGCCGGGGCGTACCTGTGTGCCGTGGGGGCTGAAGGGTTGGTCGGTATTGCGCGTTCGTGCGTGGCCAAGGCGCACTACCTGCGCGATGCGCTGCTGTCCACCGGTCGGTTCTCGGCTCCGTGGGGTACTCCCTTCGGTTACGAGTTCGCCCTTGCCTACGAGGGCGACGCTTCTGAGATGCACGACGAGATGCTTGCTCGCGGGTATCTGGCGGGTGTCGTCGTGGAGGCGCCGGAGGGCGGGGACCTCGTGGTGTTCGCGGTCACCGAGAAGCGGACGCGTGGCGAGATCGACGCGTTCGTGAAGGAGGTGGCCTCGCTATGAGTGAGCATCTGGCCAACACGCCGGCAGGTGCGCCGTTGCCCGGACCTCGGACGTTGATATTCGACCTCGGAGCGCCTGAGTCTTCTTGTGTGCTCGCACCCGCTCTCGACGTGCCTGATATCGACCTTGACGTTGTGCTGGGTGGAGCAGGACGCAACGAAGCCCCGCGCCTTCCCCATGTCACTGAGCTCGAGATCATGCGGCACTACGCGCACCTTGCGGAGATGAACTTCGGGGTCGACTCCGGCTTCTACCCGCTTGGCAGCTGCACGATGAAATACAACCCCCGCGTCAACGAGGACGCATGTCGGCTCGAGGGCTTCGCCGGCCTTCATCCGTATCAACCCCTCGAGACGCTCCAGGGCGCACTGGCGCTCATGCACGGTTTGGCAACCGCACTCGGCGAGATATCGGGGCTGCCCGGCGTCACGCTGCAGCCATCCGCCGGCGCTCACGGTGAGCTTGCCGCGCTCATGGTCTTCCGTGCCGCCCACGAGGCGGCCGGAGACGCGCGCAAACGGGTGATCATCCCCGAGACCGCGCACGGCACGAATCCCGCCACCGTGACGATGTGTGGATACGAGACGGTAACCGTTGCCAGCGATCCGAACGGTCTCGTGGACGTGGAAGCGCTCAAGGCGGCGCTCGACACCGACGTAGCCGCCTTCATGCTCACGAATCCCAACACGCTCGGGCTGTTCGACCCGCGGATACTCGAGATCACTGAAGCGGTGCATGCTGTCGGAGCCTACGCCTACTGTGACGGCGCGAACCTCAACGCGATCATGGGGGTGACCCGACCGGGTGATCTCGGCTTCGACGCCCTGCACATCAACCTGCACAAGACGTTCTCAACGCCCCACGGGGGCGGAGGTCCGGGTGCGGGTCCGGTGTGCGTCAACGACCACCTCGCCCGCTTCCTTCCCGGGCCCCTTCCGGTCGCATTCCCCGACGGTACGTTCGGACTCGATTGGCCTGAGGAGTCCCTGGGCCGGGTGCGTTCGTTCTACGGCAACTTCGGAGTGCTCGTGCGAGCGTACACCTACATCCGCGCGATCGGTGCGTCAGGCGTTCGAGACGCCGCCGAGCAGGCCGTACTCTCCGCGAACTACCTCAAAGAGCGTCTGCGTGACGCGTTCGAGGTACCCTACGACCGCACATGCATGCACGAGTTCGTCCTGTCCGGTTCACGGCAGAAGAAGGCCAACGGGGTTCGCACCCTCGATATGGCCAAGCGTCTGCTTGACCACGGATTCCATCCGCCGACCGTCTACTTTCCCCTGCTTGTCGACGAGGCGATGATGATCGAACCGACGGAGACAGAACCGCTGAGTGCGCTCGATGCTTTCGCTGAGGCTCTTATCGCCATAGCTGGAGAGGCCGGCTCGGACCCTGACCTGGTGAAGGGCGCACCGTACACGACCCCGGTGAGACGCCTTGATGAGGCTCGCGCTGCGCGCACGCCCGATCTGCGCTGGAGGCCCCCGCAAGCGTGAAGCCGGTATGGAGGCTCCTTATCGACGGCCCGGTCGACGGCGCCTTGAACATGGCGCTTGACCGGGCCGCGCTGCAGGCTCGGGACGACGGCGCGGTTGCGCCGACCCTTCGACTGTACGGATGGGCGCGTCCCACCGTGACGATCGGTCGTTTCCAGGGCGCTGAGGGAGTCGACCGCGACTACTGTGCCGCTGAGGGCATAGACGTGGTGCGGCGCCCTACGGGCGGCAGGGGGGTACTGCACGACGACGAGGTAACGTACGCCCTCATCGCTTCCGCCGACGACGGGATCCCGCGCGGTGTGGCTGCTTCGTATCGGCACCTGTCGGCCGCGTTGGCCGAGGCCTATCGTCTGTTGGGGGTAGACGCCGCGCTGGTGCACCACGACCGAACGGATACCGCGACCGCGGCATGCTACCTTTCGACGACGCGTGCGGATCTGTCGCTTGGGCCACTCAAGCTCTCTGGTTCGGCACAGGTGTGGTCGGGAGCGACGGTGCTACAGCACGGCTCGTTCACCCGAAGCCGCGATATAGGCCGCGAGGCTCGGGCGTTCATGCTGGATACCGAGTGCGCGCAGCGTCTCGCCCGACAGACCGTCACCCTGGACCAGGCGCTCGGCGAAGCCCCCGAGACCCCTCGCATCACCCAAGCCGTCGTCGACGCGTTCGGGCAGATCCTCGATGTCGACCTTCGCCTCGGTTCGTGGACCGCGCATGAGTCCGAGCTCGCACGCGCGGCTCTGGCCTCGACCCGCGTTTGTTCCTGATCTGCACGCGCAGGATAAGGCTTGACCTCACGTCGAGCCATTGTCGGTGCCATGCGATACAATCTGACATGCGCCACTAGGGGAGGAGAGAGATGACCGAAGAGCACAAGCAGATCGATGAGGCACTGCTCGACCTCAGCGCCAAGACCAATGACGAGCTGAGATCGCTACTTGATGATCTCTATGCGGAGGAGCAGCGCACCTCGTATCGTCGCCGCGTCTTGCATGGGAAGATCGACATCCTGCGTGCTGAGCTGGTGCGCAGGCTCAAGAGCAGCCACGACGCCGGCGACGATGTCATCGGAGGCAGCGATGTCGAGCGCCTGATCGACATTCTGGCAAACGACCTGAGGGGCGTCTCGCGCTTCGATGTAGCTATGGACGACTTGGAAGAAGACTAGTCAGGTTGGTGTGACGCCCATGACGGGCCGACAAGGAGGACGTGTGTCAACAATCAATGAGCGACTCAAGAGCTTCCTCGATGACGTCACCACCGACGCCGTCGAAGAGCGAGTGATCGAGTACACGATTCGCGAGGTGCACAACGGGCGCCGACTCATGGAGGTCATCGACGATCCCTACGTTCGTAATCGGCTTAACGATCAGAAGCGCGCTGAGATTCTGGAGAATCCGGAGATCGTCGACGCCCTGGAGAGCGAGATTCGTGCAGCCATGACCAACACGGGATCTGACCTCTTCGGCTAGCCGGCAGGGTCTCGGGAGGTGACGACACGTGCGTGAATGCAGGGTGTGCGGTGCGGACATCAGTGCCGACGCTTCGGGTTGCCCGGCGTGCGGTACCTCGCAGTCCGATGCCACCGAGTCGTTCGAGCCGGTCGTAGCTGAGCTTCATCATGACTCAGCCTTCGGGGAAGCCAAACAGGGCCCCGTACTCGTTGTGCGCAAGGGGCCGGAGACGGGTGAGAGCTTCTACCTTGAGCGTGAGACCCTGAACATCGGCAGAGACCCCGAGAGCGACATCTTCCTCAATGACATGACCGTGTCACGCCGACACGCTCGGCTTGAGGTCTCTTCAGGCGAGGTCACCGTGCATGATGACGGCTCGTTGAACGGGACGTACGTCAATGGCGTATGCGTTGACGTCGCGCAGCTCTCAGACGGTGACGTTCTGCAGATCGGCATGTTCCAGATGGTCTACTCAGCGGGGCGTCATCGCTCGTGAGCAGCAGAGACTACCTGACCATCGGTGAGGTTGTTCAGCGTTTGAAGGGCACCTATCCCGATCTGTCCATCTCCAAGGTGCGGTTCTTGGAGGACGAGGGCCTCATCTGCCCTGAGCGCACCCAAGGTGGCTATCGGAAGTTCAGCCAGTCCGACGTCGCTCGGGTCGAGATGATTCTGCGCCTCCAGAAGGGGCACTTCCTGCCGCTGGCGGTCATCAAAGAGCGGCTTGTCGAGTACGATCGCGGTCGCGTTCCCGCTGAGTTGGAGCGCACGGGAGTCGCCGAGGAGCCCCTGCAGGTCGTCGTGGGCGACGAGGATCCGGTTCCGGTCGACGATGTGCCCTCCGCGTTCGGGATTCCCGTGACGTTCGTGCGCGAGCTTGCCGAGTTCGGTATCGTGCGGCTCATCGTCGGCGAGCGGGGGGACGCCGTCGACCGGGCGGACGTTCCATCGCTTCATGCCGCATGGGATCTGCGGCGTTTCGGCGTCGAGCCCCGTCATCTCCGCATGTACGAGACGTTCGCCGAACGTGAGGCGGCCCTGTTCTCACAGATCGTGCTTCCTACCTTTCGGCACCGCACCGCGGAGTCACGCCAGCGCCTCGCCGAGACGCTCTCAGAGCTTGGCAGCCTGACAGATCAACTGAAAGGCCGGTTGCTTCGCAGGGCGCTAACCAAGTCCTTCGAGGACTTCTCCTGATTCATGGGGAACCGCGCCGACACCAACGCACAGGGCGCGGCGGGCGAGGCGCTGGCGCATCCACCGCTTGACCAGATCGAGTTCGCGCACGCCAGCGAACGAGTGGCGGCTGAGATTCTCGACTACTACCGGATAGCCTGGCAGTACGAGCCCACGTCGTTTCCGATTCAGTGGGACGGCGAGGGTAACGTCATCGCCTATTTCACGCCCGACTTCTACTTGTCCGATTTCGATCTCTACATCGAACTCACCACGATGAGCCAGAAGCTCGTGACGAAGAAGAACCGCAAGGTGCGTCGGCTGAAGGAGCTCTACCCCGAGGTGAACATCAAGGTGTTCTACCAGAAGGATTTCCGCGCGCTCCTCGCGCGGTTCGGCGTCACCTCCGAAGCTCGCGAGCATGCCGATGGAGGCGGATTCGTCGCCTCACCGGACGGCTCCGAATCGGGACGGTTGCCGTGATTCCCGATCCGCCGCTGCCCCCCGAGTGCTCTCGTGTGGTTGCGACGTCAGCTCAGATCGCGACGCGCGTGGCTGAACTGGGCGCCAGACTCGCTCATGACGGTGGTGGAGACACGGTACGGTTGGTCACCGTTTTGCGGGGAGGCGTGTTCTTCCTCGCTGACCTGTGCCGCGCGATGGAGTGTGATGTGAGGCTCGACTTCATGGCCGTTGCGCAGTACGTACCGGGGCAGGGGGGTGCCGTTCGCGTGACGAAGGACCTCGACGATGATATCGAGGGCGCGCGGGTGGTCCTTGTCGAAGACATCGTCGACACCGGCCTGACCGTCAACTACGTGCTCGGCCTTCTGAACGCAAGGGGGGCGGCGAGCGTCGAGGTGTGCGCACTGTTCGACAAGCCGGCGCGCAGGATCGCCGATGTCCCGCTGGCCTATCGTGGATTCGAACTGTCTGACCGGTTCTTGGTCGGCTACGGATTGGATCTAGGGGGGCGGTACCGCAACTTGCCCTACGTGGCCGAACTGCGCGATGAGGCAGTCTACGGATGATGCGCGTGTGGAGGGAGCAGCCTCCTTAAGGTACGCTGTGCGGGCTTCATTCCAACCGACAGGAGGAACCAAGTGGACCTTTCGAGCTACATCCGCGACGTGCCGGACTGGCCGAAGGAAGGCATCATCTTCAAGGACATCACGCCCCTGCTGGCGAGCCCTGAGGGGTTCCATGCCGCGATCGATACCCTGTGCGGTGACTACGCGAAGCACGGGGTCACCAAGGTCATGGGTGCCGAAGCACGAGGTTTCATCTTTGGCGGCGCGCTGGCCTATCGGCTCGGTGCGGGGTTCGTCCCTGCGCGCAAGCCCGGCAAACTGCCCTGGGAAACCACCACGGTGACCTACGATCTGGAGTACGGAACCGACTCTCTCGAGGTTCACGCGGACGCGTTCGGGCCCGCGGATGTCGTCCTGATCGTCGACGATGTACTCGCAACCGGCGGAACAGCGGCAGCGAAGGCCAAGCTGGTGCTGGAGACGGGGGCGAGAATCGCCGGCTTCGCGTTTCTCATCGAACTCGACTTCCTCGAGGGGCGCAGCAGGCTCCCCGAGGACCTGCCAATCGTATCGCTCATTCACATCGACTGAGCCTGCCGAACCGATGGACCGGCGTGCCGGACGCCCCGCGAGGGGCGTCCGTGCTACTATTGGGGTGGCGATTGTGACACTGATCGACACCTCGTACGTAGCAGTCTTGTTGAAGCAGCAGGAGGTGTGTGGTTGTGCGAGTGCTGGGTCCACGTGCGCGACACGCGCTTGTAGCAGCTCTTGTGGTCGCCCTTCTCGGGGGACTCGTCGTTCAGGCGGGCGCGACCCCCAGTAACGAGCAGATCCGCAAGGCTGAGAAGCGGGCCTCTGAAGCCCGCACGCGCCTCGACGACCTTGCCGCTGATCTCGAAGAGCGGACTGAAGACTATCTCGCCGCCGACGACGCGCTGAAGACCACCCGAGCTCGCATCAGTGAAGCTGAGGCGGAACTCGGTTCTGCGATGACGGAGCTCGAGGGCGCAGAGGGGCAGCTCAACGGGCGCGCGGCCGCCATGTATCGCAACGGGGGTATTGATTGGGTCGAGGTCGTGCTCGGTGCGACCGACTTCAAGGACCTCGTCACGCGCATGGATCTGATGCGACGGATCGGGCAGAGTGATGCCGACCTCGTGCAGGATGTGAAGGCCGCCAAGACCACCATTGAGGCCACGAAGTCATCCCTCGAGCGACGCCGTGCAGAGCAGGTAGTGCAGCGAAACGAGGCTCGTGAGGCGCGCGCGGGGATGACCGCCGCGGTCTCCAAGCAGAAGCGCTACCTCGCAGAACTCGATTCGGACCTCAAGAAACTCATCGTGGCGGAGAAGGCACGGCAGGAGAAGCTCGCTCGCGAACGGGCGGCGCGTGCGGCCGCTGTGGCCACGTCCGGGACAGTGGGCCGTGCCGGGCGTCCGTTCGTCGCGTCAGCGCTTGGCGAGCCGCATGCCGCAGTGATCGATATCGCCCGGAGATACGTGGGTGTGACGTGGTACGTGTGGGGTGGAACGACACCGTCAGGCTTCGACTGCTCCGGCCTCGTGCAGTACTGTTACCGCGAGGTCGGCATCAATCTGCCGCGCACGTCGCGCCAGCAGTATCGCGTCGGGGCGTACATCCCCCCTGATCGTCTGGACCTGCTTCAGCCGGGAGACCTCGTCTTCTTCGGGCGCAACGGCGATCCCAATCGCGTTCACCACGTGGCCTTCTATATCGGAGGCGGTCAGATGATCCACGCGCCGCAGACGGGTGAACTGGTCAGCGAAGCCTCGCTCCTCGCGCGGATCGAATCGAGAGGTGACTACGTCGGCGGCGTTCGACCCTGACGTGTGCGGCTGACGGGGCTGACAGCTGTGACGGCAGGAGCGATTGGCCAGCGGTGAGAGTCCCCTTCCGGCCACGGTGAGTGGCTCGTACCATTGAGCCGCCGTTCACGCCGCTCAGCCGCCCGTTCGCCCCGCTCAGCGTCCATTTCGCGGTCAACCCTGTGCTATTATTCGCCACACCCTGGCGCATAGGCTGGGGCTCGGTTATCCGGCCAGCGTAAGGGGTGATCGTGGGGCGAACGCTGCTTTCGGGCAATGAGGCTGTCGCACAGGGCGCATGGGAAGCGGGCGTCTCGGTTGGGGTTGGCTACCCCGGGACACCGTCAACGGAGACCCTCCAGCACTTCGCGACACTTCCCGATGTATATGCCGAATGGGCTCCCAACGAAAAGGTAGCCCTCGAAGTCGCTGCAGGCGTGTCATTCGGCGGCGCCAGGACCCTCGTGACGACCAAACACGTCGGCTTGAACGTTGCGGCGGACCCGCTGTTCACGCTGGCGTACACCGGTGTCAACGGCGGCTTGGTGGTACTGGTTGCCGATGACCCCGGGATGCACTCGTCTCAGAACGAACAGGACTCTCACAACTACGCGGCATTCGCACGCGTTCCGATGCTCGATCCGTCTGACTCACAGGAGGCGCTGCAGTTCACCCGCGAGGCCTTTGAGCTGTCCGAGCGCTTCGACGTAGTCGTCTTGGTTCGCTCGACCGTGCGAGTCTGCCATGGCAAGTCGATGGTTGAGTGTGGCGAGAGGATCGAGCAGTCCGCGCGTGCACCCTACCGCCCGGACCCGTCTAAGTGGGTCATGATGCCAGCCATGGCCAGGGCTCGCCGTGTTGACCTCGACGCGCGGATGAGCGCGCTGGCGGCGTTTGCCGAGAGTTCGCCGCTCAACCGGGCGGAGTACCGTAAGGCCGAGCTGGGCGTTGTGTGCGCAGGTGTGTGCTACGAGCACGTGCGGGAGGCCTTGCCTGAGGCGTCGGTGTTGAAGCTCGGCATGACGTTCCCGCTCCCGGAGAAGCTCATCGCCGAGTTCGCTTCACGAGTGGAGCGCCTCATCGTGGTCGAGGAGGCTGATGGATATCTCGAGCGCTCGCTTCTGCAGATGGGCGTGGTGCTGAGCGATTCAGGGCTTCCAGGGGCCGGTGAGATCACCCCGGGCATGATCAGAAGAGCTGTCGGCATGCCGGATCCGGTGCTGAGGGAGCGCGACGACACTCTCCCGCCACGCCCGCCGCTGATGTGCCCGGGCTGTCCCCACCGACCCGTGTTCCATGCGTTTCGCAAGATCAAGGCCGTGGTGACCGGCGACATCGGCTGCTACACACTGGGCGCCCTTCGACCGCTGGCTGCTATGGACACGTGCGTCTGTATGGGTGCGGCCGTGGGAATGGCGCACGGGGCGGAACTGGCGGGAGGATTCGCTGACCGCCCGGTCGTCGGCGTCATCGGCGACTCAACGTTTGCGCACTCGGGCATCACCGGACTCGTGAACACGGTGTACAACGGAGGCGGAGGCACCATCGCCATCCTCGACAATCGAATCACGGCGATGACGGGCCATCAAGGCAACCCCGTGAACGGCATCACGTTGCAGAAGCGTCACTCCCACGAACTCGACCTTGAGGCGCTGTGCACGACTATCGGTGTCCAGAGGGTCAGGACGGTCGATCCGCACGACGTGGCGGCGACCGAGTCTGCACTGCGTGAGGAGACGTCAACCGAAGAGCTGTCAGTCATCGTGTTTCGGGCCCCCTGTGCCCTCCTCGTCAAGGACAAGGGACAGCCGTACGCCGTCGATGAAGACGCGTGTACCTCGTGTGGCGCTTGTGTCCGCCTCGGGTGCCCGGCGATCGGTAAGGATGAGGCTACGAGCAAGGCCTATATCGACGTCTCGGTCTGTGTGGGCTGTGCGCAGTGCGTGCAGGTCTGCAAGTTCGCTGCGATCACGCACACAGGTCCGGCCTGCGATATCGGGGAGGTGTGAACGTGCCTGCAACCACGGTGATGTTGTGCGGCGTGGGTGGACAAGGGACGATTCTCGCGGCCGACCTGCTTGCCAAGGTCGCCGCGGCAGCCGGCATGGCCGTGAAGCTGTCCGAGGTGCACGGCATGGCGCAGCGCGGCGGCAGCGTGGATACCATCGTGCGATTCGGCGATGAAGTCCACTCACCGGTGACCGACCCCGGCGATGTCGATCACCTCGTGGCCTTCGAGATCATCGAAGCGATGCGCCGTGTCCACTACGTGAAGCTCGGCGGGCGTCTGCTGGTCAACCCGCGGGCCATTCAGCCGTTGCCTGTTCTGACGGGCGACGTGCGCGCAGTCCATGGGCTGGAAGCTGCCCTTGAGCATGAGGGAGCGATCTTCGTCGATGCGGACGTGCTCGCATGTCGCGCGGGCAGCCCCAAGTCCGCCAACGTCGTGCTCATGGGGGCGCTCTCGGTCGGGCTGGAGTTCGACAAGAGCGCCTGGATCGATGTCATTGCCTCAAGGGTTCCGCCCAAGACCGTCGAAGCCAATCTGCGTGCATTTGAACTCGGCCGAGAGGTATGCCTGAAGGGGGAGTGCGGACTGTGAACGTCAAGCAGCTGAGCGTATTCATCGAGAATAAAGCCGGCAGGGTCAGCGAGGTCACTGAGGTTCTCGGTGCGCACGATGTGAACATCCGCGGATTCTCCGTCTCTGACACCGCCGATTACGGCATCGTTCGGCTTGTCGTGAACGATCCCGAGGCCGGGAAGAGCGCCCTCGGTGATGCCGGGTTCACGGTGAAGGAGTCGGAAGTCGTCTGTCTCAACCTCCCGGATCAACCCGGTGGCCTTGCCGCTGTTCTCAAGCAGGTTTCAGATGCGGGCGTGAATATTGAGTACGTCTACAGCCTCATTTCGACCTACGTGGTCATCAACGTCGCCGACATCGATCGGGCCGTGTCGCTCCTGAAGGACTCGCCGGTCGAGCTCGTAAGCCAAGAAGAGATCGCGCGGATCTAGGGGCTCGTGTCGGGCATCTGCGCGGTCGAACAACCGAGTGCCATAGGAGGTACGGGAATGAGAGGAAGAGTTCTAAGGCTATCGATCGCGGTGTTGGTGGCGGCGTTGTCCGCAGCGCTAGCGGTCACGCTAGTGGCGTGCTCCGCTCCGAGTGAACCGGCGCCCGAGGCCGGTGGGAGCGGTGAAGTAAGTGGCGAGCCGGTCAAGATCGGCGCCGTCGTTTCGGTGACCGGCACGTATGCCGGTCTGGGGGAGCCTGAGAAGGCCGCGCTCGAGATGGAAGTGGAGCGCATCAACGCTGACGGGGGTATCAACGGCAGGCCGGTCGAGCTCATCATCGAGGATGACGCCACCGACGAGGCCAAGGCCGTCGCCGCGACGAGCAAGCTCATCGATCAAGACCAGGTTCTCGCCATCATCGGTGCCACCGGCACCGGACAGACCATGGCGATGCGTGGGGACATCAACCGCGCCGGCGTCCCCCAGGTCTCGATGGCAGGCGGAACCGTCATCACCGCTGAGTTCGACCCACTCGTGTTCGCGACTCCGTGGTCGAATACCATCGTTGTCCCGACCACTCTTGAGGCCATCAAGGCCGCCGGAATCACGAAGATCGGAGTCATCACCGACTCTGGCGGCTTCGGCAAGGACGGCCTTGCTGTGCTCGAGGCCGAAGCACCCAAGGCGGGAATCGAGATAGTCTCGAGCCAGACGTTCAATCCCGGCGACACCGACATGACGGCCCAACTCACCAAGATCAAGGGTACCGATGCGGGCGCCCTCGTCATGTGGACCGCAGGCAAAGAGGCGGCTACCGTCGTCAAAAACGCGAACGACCTTGGCATGAAGCTGCCCGTCTACGGTAGCCACGGCAATGCACGCAAGGAGTTTGCTGAGGGTGCCGGCGAGGCCGCCAACGGCATGAAGATCGCGGCCGGAAAGGTGCTCATCCCTGAGGCCTACGGTGAAGGTACCGAGGGCTATGTGGTCGCCACCGAGTTCATCGCACGTTTCAAGGAGGCCACGGGCGTTGAGCCGTCCACGTTCGCCGGGCACGCGTACGACTCGCTGTATCTCATTGTCGAGGCCGCCAGGCGCGTCCAGGGAGATCTGACGTCTGCTGCTATCCGCGACGAGATTGAGAAGACCTCCGGATTCGTTGGTATCGGCGGCACGTTCAATATGTCGCCCACCGACCACAACGGGCTCACGAAGGACGACCTCACCTTCTACGTCATCGAGGACGGTGCCTTCAAGCTCGCCGAGTAATACCACGTGACCAGCGCAGGTGTGGGCGGGGCGAGGCCCGCCCACACCTGCCGTCGTGAGGAGGCTGAAAGTGGATTCGAGGGTGGGAAGAGTCGTTATCGCCGCGATCGCAGTATTGATGATCGGATCGGCGGTCGGATGTGGCGAGGGCGCGCAGGAGACAACGTCTGACGCGCAACCGGTTCGCATCGGTGCGGTGCTGTCCCTCACGGGGACGTACGCCGCTCTCGGCGAGGCCGAGAAGAACGCGCTTGACCTAGAGGTTGCCCGCATCAATGACGCGGGCGGGATCAACGGGTCCCCGATCGAGCTTCTGATCGAGGATGACGCTACCGATGAAGCGAAGGCAGTCGCTGCCACCTCAAAACTCATCGAACAGGACGGGGTCGTGGCCCTGATCGGGGCAACGGGCACTGGACCGACAATGGCTATGCGCGGCGACATCCAGCGTGCAGGAATCGCGCAGATTTCGCTTGCGGGGGGGACCGTGGTCACGGGGGATTTTGATCCGCTCGTGTTTCAGACGCCGTGGTCGAACAATCTCGTGGTCCCGTACGTGCTCGAGGTCATGAAGGAGTCCGGGCACACGAAGGTGGCCTTGCTCACTGACAGTGGCGGCTATGGCAAGGATGGCCGTGATGTGATAATCGCGGAGGCTCCCCCTGCGGGCATCGACATCGTCGCCGACGAGACATTCAACCCCGGGGACACCGATCTGACTGCGCAACTGACACGTATGAAGGGCTCGGGTGCCGACGCGGTACTGCTCTGGACAGCTGGCAAGGAGGCAGCGATCGCGATGAAGTCCGCGCGTGATCTGGGCATGAAGCTGCCGTTGTTCGGCGGGTCGGGACAGGCCCGTGCCGAGTTCATTGAAGGATCTGAGGGGGCAGCGGAGGGTTTCGTATTCGGAACGGGGAAGAGCCTGATTCCGTCGAACTGGGGCGAAGGGTCGCCTGAGTACCAATCGGTATCGGACTTCGCGACTCGCTACGAGGCGGCGTACGGTGAGGCCCCCGACATCTTCGCTGGCCATGCCTTTGACGCCCTCGCCATCGTGGCGGATGCACTGGAGCGCGCAGGTACCGATGCATCTCCCGCGCAGCTTCGCGACGCCATAGAGGCGACGAGTGGGCTCGCAGGCTTCGGAGGCAGCTTCACGTTCAGCGCCGAGGACCACAACGGCCTCACGCGCGAGGATCTCGCCACGTATCGAATCGAAGGAGGCAAGTGGGTGGCTGCTGAGTGACGCGCTCGCGTTCCCATAGCCTGCAAAAGCCGGTGTCGCGGCGTGGCTGACCTGCTGCAATTCATCGTCGCGGGGCTGAAGAGCGGCGCCGTCTACGCACTGGTCGCCCTTGGATTCACCCTCGTCTACGGCGCGACCGGTGCGATCAACTTCGCCCAAGGCGAATTCTTCATGCTCGGAGGCATGATAGGGGTAGCGCTCGCCCAAGCGGGCGCCCCCCTTGGCTTCGCGGTGATCGGATCCGTACTGATCACCGCGGTGATCGGCGGGGTCTTCGAGCTGCTTGCCGTACGACCGATTGCCTCCGGTGATCCGCTGCGAATCATCATGGTCACGATCGGCGGTTCGGTGGTGATACGGCAGCTTGCCCTGCACGTCTTCGGTCCGGACGAGCGCCCTTTGGCACCGTTCACCGCAGGGCCCTCTCTGCGGGTTCTCGGCGCAGCAATCGAGCGTCAGACGGTCTGGGTGTGGGGAATCACCGCGGTAGCCGTGATCGCCTTGGCATTCATGTATCGACGGACACTCTTCGGCAAGGCGATGCGCGCTACCTCGATCCGCAGGGACGCCGCCCGCCTCGTCGGTATCGACGCCGGCCGCATGGTGACGGTCTCGTTCGCGCTCGCGGCCGCGCTCGGGGCTTTGGGGGGTCTGGTCGTAGCGCCGTTGACGCAGACGGCGTTCTACGTCGGAGCGTCCATGGGTGTGAAAGGCTTCTCGGCGGCGATCCTGGGTGGGCTGGGCAATCCGGTGGCCGCGGTCGGCGGAGGGCTGATTCTCGGTCTGCTCGAGAGCATGACGGCGGGCTACATCAATCCCCTGTACAAGGACGCGGTCGCGCTGATCGTTCTTCTCGGCGTCTTGTTCCTTCGTCCGCAAGGGCTGCTCGGTGGACTCGGCCGGGAGAAGGTGTGACCACGATGAAGAAGGCTCAGCTCATCATCCCGTTCGTAGCGGCCGGAGTCGTGGCAGCAGGACCCCTGCTGATTGACGATCGCTTCCTGCTCAAGGTTCTTACCTTCGTCGGTATGAACGTGCTCGTGATCGTCGGCTTGTCGTTGTTGTTCGGCTACGCAGGACAGGTGTCGCTCGGCCACGCGGCCTTCGTGGGCCTTGGCGCATATACCTGCGCGATCTTCACCGTGCGACTCGAGTTGCCGTGGATCGTCGGGTTTGCCACGGCGGGCCTTGTCGCTGCGCTAGGCGGACTCATCCTTGCCCTTCCCAGTCTGCGGCTCAAGGGACACTACCTCGCAATGGCGACGCTTGGCTTCGGGGAACTGATGACCCTCGCCTTTGTCGAGGCGGAGCCGCTCACGGGCGGTGTCGATGGGTTCTCCGGTATCCCGTTTCCCGTGATCGGGTCGTTTGAGTTCCGCGAACCGGCCGCTCTCTATTGGCTTGTCTGGGGGGTTGTCGGTGTCGCGCTGCTGGTTGCGTGGAACATGACGATGCTGCGCCCCGGTCGGGCGATGAGGGCGCTCCATGGGAGCGAGCTGGGTGCGGTGGCGAGCGGCGTTGATACCGTTGGGGTGAAGGTAAGAGTGTTCGTCATGAGCGCTGCGCTCGCCGGTCTCTCGGGCGCGCTGTACGCCGGTGTCGTCGGGTTCGTATCGCCGAGCATCTTCACGGTCGGAGCATCGGTGACGTTTCTGGCCATGGCGGTCATCGGTGGTACCGGGTCCTTGGCGGGGCCGGTGGTCGCCGCGGTCGCGTTGACCCTGCTGCAGTACTCCGACGCCGTCGTTCCGGGCCTTTCTCGCGACGTCGCGCGTGTCGTCCAATCGTATCGAGAGGACCTGTACGGGTTGGCGATCGTGCTCGTGGTCATTCTCGCCCCGCAGGGGGTCGCAGGCCTGCTGCGGCGCCTCGGGGGAGGGGGGCGATCATGACGCTGTTGCAGGTACGGGAGGTTACCAAGCGATTCGGCGGCCTGACCGCCGTCGACGGAGTCTCGTTCGATGTGCACGAGGGTCAGATCAAGGCGCTTATAGGGCCCAACGGGGCCGGGAAGACGACCCTCTTCAACTGCCTCACCGGGTTCGAGAGACCCGATGATGGCTCGGTTCTGTTCAAGGGCGAGCAGATGGTGGGAGTCAAGCCGATCAGGGCGGTGCGCAAGGGTCTTGCCCGAACCTTCCAAAACACTCAGTTGTTCGATGAGATGTCCGCGCACGAGAACGTCATGGTAGGTGCGGGCGCAGGCCTGAAGTCCGGATTCGTTGCGGCGGCACTACGGCATCCCCGAGCTATCGGCGAGGAGCGCCAATCGTCCGAGGACGCAGCGCGTCTGTTACGCCGCATCGGAATCGAGGAGTGGGCCCAGACACCGGCAGCAGATCTTCCGGCGGGAATCCGTCGCCTCACAGAGATCGCTCGAGCTCTGGCCACATCGCCCTCTCTGGTTCTGCTCGACGAGCCGGCGGCAGGTCTCAATGCGAGCGAGACACGCGATCTGGTCGATACCCTGCGCCGCGTGCGCGACTCAGGCGTCACGATTCTCATCGTCGAACACGACATGGGGCTCGTCATGCAGGTCTCTGATGAGATCGTCGTCATCGATCGCGGATGCAAGATCGCGGAAGGTCCGCCGCGCATGATCCAAAACGACCCCGCCGTGATCACGGCGTACCTTGGAGAGGAGCCGGAAGATGGCTGATCCGCTCCTTCGCGTCGAAGAGCTCATGGCCGGCTACGGTCGCTCGGCCGTTCTCCACGGTATCGATCTCGAAGTGCACGAGGGCGAGCTCGTTGCACTCATCGGCGCAAATGGCGCGGGCAAGTCGACCCTGCTCAAGTCCATCGTCGGGCTTCTGCCTGCAAGCGCAGGGAGGGTGTTGTACGCAGGAGCGGACATCACGCGCATGAAGCCTGAGCGGCTCGTTCGGGAGGGCATCGCTCTGGTGCCTGAGGGGCGCCTGCTGTTTGGCAGCATGAGCGTGGCTGAGAACCTTGAGCTGGGTGCATACAGCGTCTCGGGAGGCCGATCCGGTTCTGCGGCACGGCGCGAGCGCGTCCAGCAGCTGTTTCCCGTGCTCAAGGAGCGGGCGACACAGCCTGCGCAGACGCTGTCCGGAGGGGAGCAGCAGATGCTCGCGGTCGGTCGTGCGCTTATGTCCTCGCCACGGCTGCTACTGCTTGACGAGCCGTCTCTCGGCCTCGCTCCGCTTGTCATCGCCGAGATATTCGCGGCGGTTGACGCCCTGCTCGCTGATGGAGTCACGGTGCTCTTGGTGGAGCAGGATGCCCGATTGGCGCTGAAGCACGCGCAACGCGGGTACGTGATGCGCACAGGGCGTATGGTGCTCGAAGGCACGTCCACGGAGTTACTGGGCGATGAGAGTGTGAGTCGCATCTATCTTGGTGGCGACGTGGCAAGCGGTAGCTGACGCGGCAACAGGTCCGTGATCGGCGAAGGCAGAAGGGATGCCAAAGCGTGACTATATGGAATCCGGAGTACGAGTGTATGGACCGCGTGTCCCTGCACGCCCTGCAGCTCAGGCGCCTGCAGATGACCGTGTCGTGGTCCTACGAGCGCGTGCCGCATTACCGGCGGCTCATGGACGAGCGGGGGATCAAGCCCCGCGACATCCGTTCCCTTGACGACGTGCGCAGGTTGCCGTTCACGGACAAGATCGCGCTGCGGGACACGTACCCATTCGGGATGTTCGCCCTGCCGCTTGACGAAGTCGTGCGGATTCACTCATCGAGTGGAACCACGGGCAAACCTATCGTCGTGGGCTACTCGCGCGGCGACATCAACACGTGGACCGAGCTCACCGCCCGGGTGGCCGCATCGGCAGGTGTCCATCGCGGCGACCTCGTGGACATGGCGTTCCTCTACGGGATGTTCACCGGCGGGTGGGGCATGCACTACGGAATCGAACGTATCGGAGCGACCATCATCCCCGCTGGCAGCGGGCAGACCGAACGTCACCTGATGATGATGGCGGATTTCGGCACCACGGTACTCGTTTCGACACCCAGTTACGCTCTGTATCTGGCAGAACAGGGCGAACAGCTGGGCGTCGACTTCTCAGCGCTGCCGTTGCGGCTGGGACTGTTCGGCGGGGAGCCGTGTTCAGCGAAGATGAAGAGCGAGATCGAAGCCAGACTCGGTATCCGCGCCACGGACAACTACGGGCTGTCCGAGGTCATGGGGCCGGGCGTCAGTGGCGAGTGCGAGTGCTCGTGCGGCCTGCACCTAGCCGAAGACCACCTTCTGGCCGAGGTCGTCGACCCGGCCACCGGTGAGCCGGTTGGACCGGGCGAAGAAGGCGAACTGGTCATCACGACGCTCACCAAGGAAGCATTCCCCGTGCTCAGGTACCGAACCCGCGATCTGACCGTTCTCGACACGTCGCGCTGCGAGTGCGGTAGGACTCTCGCCAGGATGAGCCAGGTCAGACAGCGTACCGATGACATGCTCATCATTCGCGGAGTCAACGTGTTCCCCAGTCAGATCGAGGATGTCCTCTTCGCCATCGAAGGCGTGCGACCCCACTACCTCATCGTAGTCGAGCGTCAACACAATCTCGACGACCTTGAAGTGCGCATCGAAGTCGAGGAGGCCGTGTTTTCGGATATCATGGCGGAGATGGTCGGGTTTCAGAAGGCGGTAGCCGACAAGCTGCAATCCGTTCTGGGGTTGCGCGCGAAGGTTACGCTGGTGGAATCGGGGGCTATCGAGCGCTCAGCTGGCAAATCGAAGCGGGTGTTGGACCGCCGAGACGATAGCTGACACGGTGGATTGAACTCTAGCTGCGCGCAGGAGGTGTGTCCGTGCCCGGTTGGGCGACGATTGCTCTTGTAGTTGGTGTGGTCCTTCTTCTTGCGGCCGCCGTCGGTGGCGCTTTCTTGGGCTGGCGCGCGTACAGCCGGAAGCGCCTGCTTCGGCTCCTCGTGAAGGCGGAGGCGGTCGAGGCCGCCGCACAGGGTCTTGACGAGACCCTCACCCGCTTGTCCGAGGGAGATGATGAGGCTCTCGCTGAGTTCGCCAAAGACCCTGAGTCGAGCGAACGCCGGGCGCTGCATGAGGTTGCGATGCGGGCCACGATGCTCGCCGACGAACTGGATCGGATGGCGCTTCCTCGTTCGTTGGTCGTTCTGGCGGAGGAACTTGGTGACGCCGCATTCCTGGTAGCGCAGGAGGCGTCGCGCATCTCGGATGATGATCGGGAAGAAGGCGCGCTGGAACTTCTGGCGACCATCGACCTCAAGGCTGTCAGGGCATATACGCAGAAGGCGCGCCGAAGCCTTGCTGAGGTAAGCGAGTCCTTTGGCCTGGATGAGACCGCTGTCTACGGTGGGGGACTGTACCTGTGAGCGCAGAGACACTCAAGTACGCCAAGGGCATTGCTGCAGCAGTGGTTCTGCTTGTGCTTGTACTGACAGTACGCGGCTGGTGGAGTGAGTATCGCGACGCCAGCAGCCAGGCCGCGCAGGCTGGAAGCGGAGCCGCCTCTGTTGACACGACCGCCCCCCCGCCAGCGCAAGAAGGGGAGGACGAGGCTGGTGACGAGGCGAAGCCCAAGCCCACAACCAAACCGGAAGCCGCCGCCGGTACAGTCGTGGTGCTCATCGACGGGCTCAACTTCCGCACTAAGCCTGAGGCCGATGCCACGCCCATCCGCGGTCTGAGGAAGGGCGAGAAACTCACGCTGCTATCCAAGAGGTCCGGGTGGTACGAGGTTCGGTCTTCAGATGGCTCCAAGGGCTGGGTGTCATCGAACCCTAACTACACCGAGGCAAAGGACAAGTAACGGCATGAAGATCATCGGTGCAGCTGATGATTTCTGGCGGGTAAGGCTCACGCGCGTCGACTCGACTGATGCCGCCGACTTCGAGTGGCGCGACGATATCTTGTACCGGACGCCTCCTGAAGTGGAGCCGCAGGAGTCTGAGCGGTGGAGAATCGAGGCCGTTCGGCTGGACGACTACGAGGCCGTGGTCTCCGTGGGTGTACTCGAAGATCGCGCCGAGGCTGAGGCGATCCTCGAGCGCGCTCAAGAGGATCTCTTGGAGATGACGAAAGCCCAGTTCGAGGACGCCTACCTGACGCCGTCCCCGGCGCCGGACACCGACGAAGACCCGACCGCCTGAACGCTCGGCTCCGCTGAGCGGGTGTATCCAGGGGACACGAGACTCGCAGGGGATAAGTCTTTCGATATCAATATGACATAAGATGCATTATCAGACATATGCGTCAGTCTCCACCCACGCCCAGCAGGCCTTCTCTGGGCATCGCGTGGTGTCGTCACGGGACTTAGTCCCCGTCCTCAAGATCCTGGACCGCGTCCTGCTGCTGCTGTATCACATCGTTGGCGTCGTCGGCGGCATCCTGCGCGTCGTCGATCGGCTCGGTGATTCCACCCGTGGCTGGCGTCGCCGGCTGGGCCTGCGAGTCGTTCTTGTCGTCGCCTCCGGATGTCGAACACCCGGTCAGGATGAGCGCCAGAGCCGCGGACATGACCACGAGTGTGATCCTGCGGCGGAATCGCATGTATGTTCGCCTCCCTAAGTGACGCCCCCGGCCACCAATCCTTATGGCAACCGGGGGCGTCAAACGTCGGACTCGTGCCTAGCTGCTACGCTCGTGCGTCTGCCGCCTCTGCAGCCTCAGCCTGCACTTCGGCGACGAAGGCCGGCGAGTCGACGGCCAGGCCTGTGCTCTCCTTGGGTAGTACCAGATTGAGCAGGATTCCGACGAAGGCAGCGAGTGCCATACCCGGAACGGTGTACTTGCCCAGCGGAATGGCGAACCCGCCAGTCTCCATGCCGATGCCGATGACCAGTACCACACTTGAGAGAATCAGATTCCGGCTGTGGCTGAAATCGATACCACTGTTGGCCAGCAGGCGGATTCCGCTGGAAGCGATCAAGCCGAACAGGAGCAGCGAGATCCCGCCCATGACCGCCGTGGGAATCGAGCTGATCGCCGCGTTGAACTTCGGCACGAAGCCGCCGATGACAATGGCGAACGCACCGGCGAACCAGAACATCTGAGTCGCGTAGACGCGAGTAACGGCCATGACGCCGATGTTCTCAGCGTACGTGGTCGACGGAGTGCCGCCGACGGCGCCCGAGATCGCGGTCGCCAGGCCGTCGCCGAACAGCGACTCGGGAAGCATCGGGGTGAAGTCCTTGCCCGTGATCTCGTTGATGACCAGAAGGTGCCCGATGTGCTCGATGATGACCACGACCGCCACTGGGGCGATGATGAGTATCGCGTCAAGCTCGAAGACCGGGAACGTCAGCGTGGGCAGCCCGATCCATGAGGCGCTCTGGATACCTTCAAAGCTGACGAGGCCGAGCGGAATGGACACAAGGTAGCCGACGACGATGCCCATGAGCACCGGTATCGTCTTGAGAAAGCCTTTGAAGAAGCTTGAGAACACGATGGCTGCAGCCAGGGTGATCGTGGCCACAGCGATGAGCTTGGGATCGAAGCCCTGAGTCGGGTCCGCAAACGGGAACATGGACATCTTCACCGCCACGGCCGACAGCCCTAGTCCGATGACTACGACGATCGAGCCCACGAGTGCCGGTGGAAGCAGTCTGTTGAGCCAGCCGGTTCCAAATGCTTTGACTACGGCTGCCACGACCATGTAGACAACGCCGGCGACAACAAGTCCACCGAGCGCAGCCGGTATATTCTTGCCACCTGGTCCGCCACCGACTGCGATGATCGGAGCGATGAAGGCGAAGCTCGAGCCTAGGTAGCTCGGAATCTTGTTGCGGACGCAGATCAAGTACAGGATAGTCCCGATGCCCGAGGTCATCAGTCCTACGCCGGGGTCCAGGCCCGTGAGAATCGGGACGAGAACGGTCGCGCCGAACATGGCCATCAGGTGCTGAAGCGAGAGCGGGATTGCGCGCGATAGCGGCATCACTTCGTCGGTTTGGACGACGTCTTGACTGGCTGCCACTTCACCCTCCTTGTCCGTTGTGAGAGGCCCCCGGCTCGTTGAACCGGGGGCCTTGAGCTGTTGTTAGCCGGTGATGAGGCTGAGGATCGGCCCCTGAAGGAACGCGCCGAGGAAAGCTAGACCCGCCACCCACATAAGCGGGTGGATATCCTTGACCTTGCCGTGGAAGATCTTGATGACGATGTAGCTGATGAAGCCCAGGCCGATGCCCCAGCTGATGTTGTACGTCAGCGGAATACCGACGATCGTCATGAATGCGGGGAACGCGTCCTCAAGGTTGTTCCAGTCGATTTCGCGAACACCCTTCATCATGAGGAAGCCGACGATGATGAGCGCGCCCGCTGTGATCGGGAACGAGAAGAAACTGGTGCCATCGGGCACGGTGAAGCCAGCAGCGAGGAAGCTCCCGAACCGTTCGGTGTTGACGACCGCGAATCCCCCACCGATCATCTGAACGACGGGCGAGAAGAACGCCGCAATCGCGAAGAGCACGCCCGCAACGATGGCGGTCAGGCCAGTACGACCGCCCTCAGCCACGCCAGCAGCCGACTCGATGTAGGTCGTGATCGAGCTGGCGCCGAACAGGCCACCGGTGGCGGCGGCCGCTGAGTCCACCAACAGAATGTTGCGAACACCGGGGACGTTGCCCTCGGCGTCAGTGAATCCGGCCTGCTCGCCCACTGAGATCACGGTACCCATGGTGTCGAAGAAGTCGGACAGCATGACCGCGAACACCGCGAACAACAGGGCCGGAGTGAAGATCTGGGTGATGGCCATTCCGCCCTCTACCTGCTGGAAGGGCGCCATGAACGTGGAGAAGTCAGGGTTGGCGACAATGGCCTTTGGCAGCGAGGTGACGTTGAGCAGCAACGCGGCGCCCGTCGCAACCAAGATGCCCCACAGGATGTCGCCCTTGATGCCGAGCGCCATGAACGCGAGGATGGCGAACAGTCCGATAAGGGCCACCCAGACGTAGGGCTTGGTGAAGTCACCCAAGGAGACAACCGTAGCCTGGTTCGGGGTGATGATTCCGCCCTCAATGAGGCCTATGACCGTGATGAAGAGGCCGATTCCCACACCGATGGCACGCTTCAGGTCGAGTGGAATCGCGTTCATGATCGACTCACGAAGCCCGGACAGTACCAGCAGGAAAATCAGGATACCTTCGACGAAGATGACCGACATGCCCACCTGCCACGGTACGTTGGCCTGTGCGAACCCGATGATCGAAAAGGTGACCACCGCGTTCAGGCCCATACCCGAGGCCAGTGCCAAAGGCCGGTTGCTGATGACGCCCATGGCGATGCACATGAGTGCGGCACCCAACGCCGTAGCTGTTGCGGCACCCGCGAACGGAACCCCGGCGGCCGATAGGATGCCCGGGTTCACAAAGATGATGTAGGCCATGGTCAGAAACGTTGTGAGGCCAGCGATGATCTCAGTCTTGAGATCGGTCCCGCGCTCAGAGAACTTGAAGAACCCCTCCATTGATCCACCCTTCTGTCATTGCTTCGTGAGTCTGCCTCTTGCCGCTGTTAGAGCAATGCTGAGCGCGGAGCCGTCACCCCCTTCGTGGAGCATATCGTTCGACCGCCGGTCGACTTATGTCAAACTGTTCACGACCCGGTCGTGAACAGTGAGCCCAAATAGCGCGTGGGTTCAACGCTCTGTCCGCTGAGCATCGCCCGTAGCTGGCCGGCGATTGGCGGCCTCAGGTCTAGACCGGTGAGCGCATCAAGCCGGACCAGTTCCACCGCTTCTACCTGTGCGTCAGATGGTCGGTCCGTGATGGCGCCGCCGACGACAGTGGCAGAGAACGTGATGTTGACGACGTGGCGTGGACCGCTGGGGTCTATCGTGTCGGAGATCAGCAGCGGTTCACCGAGCGTGACCGCCAGGCCGGTCTCTTCCTCGACTTCACGCACGAGCGCGTCTTCAAGGGTCTCTCGATAGCCAACGCCCCCACCGGGAAGCAGGTGGTAGGAGGCGCGTGCTGCACGATGTCGCACGAGGACGAGGCGATCGTCGATCAGGATGGCCGCGGCCACACGAATGCGAGGACCGCTAGGTGCCGGTGCTGCCAAAGCCCCCCTCCCCTCTGGTGGTTGGGTCGAGGGCCGTGACCTGGACCGGAACGACCCGAACCACGGGCTGCACCACAAGCTGTGCGACCTTCTGGCCTCTGGTGACTCGAATCGAATCCACCGGATCGAGGTTGACCGCAATCAGCTTTATCTCGCCGCGGTAGTGACTGTCGATGAGGCCCGGCGTGTTCACGAACGAGAGCCCCGAGCGCAGGGCGAGACCGCTGCGCGGTTGGACGAAACCGGCATAACCTTCAGGTATAGCGACAGCGACCCCGGTTCCGATCAACACGCGTTCGCCCGGCTCGATACAGGTGTCGTGAGCTGCGAAGAGATCGAGTCCAGCGTCGCCCTCGTGCGCGTACGCGGGCATCGGGAGTCCACTGTCGAGGAGACGGATGGGGAGGTCCATGGCTAGGCGAGTCCCTTGAGCTCTCGAGTGAACTCATCGAGGTCCTGGAACTCCTTGTAGACTGACGCGAAGCGCACGTAGGCGACCTTGTCGAGCACGAGCAGGCGCTGAAGGACCATGTCACCCAATGTGAGGCTGTCTACCTCATAGCGAAACGAGTTGTGAAGTTCAGACTCGATGTCGTCTATCAGGAATTCGAGTTCATCGGGAGTGACACCGCGTTTGGCGGTAGCAACGAACAGGCCGCGCATGAGCTTGGCTCGGTCGAACGGTTCAGGTGCACCATCCTTCTTCAGCACCATGAGAGGCATCTCTTCGCGACGCTCATAGGTGGTGAACCGCTCCGTGCATTCGAGGCATTCGCGCCGTCTCCTGATGGCGTCTTGCGACTCCGAGGTACGAGAGTCGACGACTTTGGTCTCACCATGTCCACAGAAGGGACAACGCACGCAGCTCACCCCCACATCTAGGTCAGCTGCGACGTTAGCACACAAGATATAGGGCTTCAACAGAAGGTCATCGAGAAAGCGCATTGCAGCGGGCGTGAACCTTCGGCATTGGCTGAAGCGATCGTGTCACCTTGAGCCCGGATATCCTATGCAGTGAGAGTTCGGCGCCCGAGAAAGCCAGGCTAACGCATGGCCACAGCCGCTCCGGGTGAGACAGACGACGGGACGTGTACGACGCTCCCGGCGATCAGTGCCGAGCCGGACATCTGATTGAGCGAGGCGATCGCGCTGGCGCACTGTGCGGTATCGAGACCTCGCACAGGGTGAGCGCTAGCTAGGCTCCACAGGGTATCGCCAGGCTGGACGGTCACCGATGAAGTCGTCGCAAAGTCAACGGTTGGAGACTTCGATGCCAGCACGGCGGCGATAAGCAGAGCGATCATGACAGTCGCCACGGCCACATCGCGATTCAGCACGGGCACCGCCCGCGCTCGGGGGCTCCGGTCAGAGTGACGTCTCCGGTCCATACGTCCTACCTCCTGCTTCGAGTAATCGTGTGCGGTCAGCCTACGCTGAGGGTCTGACATCGCCAGATCACTAATGCGAACGTACGTTCGTATACATAGTAACGAACACCTGTTCGGTGTCAAGTAGAAATAGCGAACGCGTGTTTGCACTACACAGGGAACAAGCGTTACACTCCCTGCGTACAGGCGTTCGATGTCGAGGGAGACCGCATTGGCTTACCAGCGGGAACTGACCAAGCGCCAGCAGCAGATCTTGGACTTCATCCGCGCGGAGATTCATCGCAAAGGGTATCCGCCGAGCGTGAGAGAGATCGGAGATGCTGTCGGACTATCGTCCTCGTCGACGGTGCATTCGCATCTTTCTGCGCTCGAATCGAAGGGGTTCATCCGCCGCGATCCATCGAAGCCGCGGGCCTTGGAGGTCTTTGACTTCCGCGACACCGATTCGGCGATCGATTTCGGCCAGGTCCACGCGGTGCCGATCGTAGGCCAGGTCGCCGCCGGTCAGCCGATTCTCGCATCCGAGAACATCGAGGGCACGCTCCCCCTTCCGGCTGAGTTCTCAGGCGAGCGGACGTTCATACTGAAGGTCCGCGGTGACTCGATGATCGAGGCCGGTATCCTCAACGGGGACTTCGTCGTGGTGAAGCAGCAGGAGACCGCCTCCAACGGCGAGATCGTCGTCGCCATGGTTGCCGACGAGTTCTCTGGAGAGCCGGAGGCCACGGTCAAGACATTCTTCCGCGAGGCAGACCGTATCCGGCTTCAGCCCGAGAACTCGGCTATGGAGCCGATCTACGTTCGTGACGTGGTGATCCTCGGAAAGGTCGTCGCGCTGTTTCGGAGGATCTAGCCGTCTTCGTCGGCTGGGGCAACCCGGAACTCCTCGAAGCGCGGAGCTAGAACCGGCGGCACCCGCAGGACAAGCTGGGTGCCATCCTCGCCGTGACGCTCGGACAGTATCTGGGCTCGTTCGTGCGCGAGCCGAACCATCTCACCGCGCGTGTAGGGCACGACCAAGGTGAGCGTGACGCTGTCGCGCGCCGCCTCGTCGGCGATGCGATCGATCACGCCGTCCACGCCCTCGACGTTGAGCGCCGAGCAATAGACCGCGGTGGGATGGCGTCTGGCTAGCGCCACGCGCTCCTCGTCTGACAGCGTGTCGATCTTGTTGAACACCACAACGCTCGGACGTGTGTGCGCGTCGATCTCCTGCAAGACCTCGCGCACGGACTGCATCTGGGCATCACGTTGTGGCGCGCCCGCGTCGGTGACCTGGAGAAGCAGGTCTGCCTCATTGACCTCGTCGAGTGTGGATTTGAAAGCCTCGACCAAACCGTGTGGCAGCTTGTGAATGAACCCGACCGTATCGGTGATCGTGATCTCACGACCGTCCGGTATCTCGAGGCGCCGCGTCGTCGAGTCGAGTGTGGCGAACAGCATGTCATACGCGAGCACGTCGGCGTTCGTGAGCGCGTTGAGGAGCGTCGATTTTCCGGCGTTCGTGTAACCCACGAGTGCCACACGAAAGACGCCTGAGCGAGCTCGACGCTTGCGCTGCAGCTCGCGTTCGCCGGAGACGGCACGGAGCTCACGCTTGAGTTCGGAGATGCGCCTTCGGGCCAGACGGCGGTCCACTTCCAGCTGCGACTCACCTGCGCCGAATCGTGTCCCGCGTCCGCCTCCCAGACGCTCTCGCGTCAGGTGCCCCCACATGCCGCGCAGGCGCGGAAGAAGGTATTCGAGCTGCGCAAGCTCCACCTGGAGCTTCCCCTCGCGGCTCTCGGCGTGCAGCGCGAAGATGTCGAGGATCAGCTGCGTACGGTCGAGCACCTTGACATCAGGAAGGATACCTTCGAGATTGGCCTGCTGGCTCGGGCTGAGGTCATCGTCGAAGATGACGGCCGTGGCGCGTTGGCTCGCCGCCAACGCCGCCACCTCTTCGGCCTTGCCGCTTCCGATGAACGTGCGCGGGTGCGGGCGGTCCATGCGTTGAGTCAGGGTGCCGACCACGTCGGCGCCGGCAGTGTGCGCCAGGCGCGTGAGCTCAGCGAGCGACTCCTCGAGCGGCCAGTCGGCGGAGTTGCGATCGATGCCGACCAGAATCGCGCGCTCTCGTTCCGCGTCGTGCTCTTCGCCGGTATGCGGGTACGTCCTGTTCTTGGTCACGTTAGAAGGGTACGCCCACCTAGAGAGAGGTCTTGATCCGCTCGAGGGCCTCGACGAGACGATCGTCAGGCGTTGCCAGCGAGATGCGGATGTATCCTTCGCCGTCGGGTCCGTATGCGCTGCCGGGGGCGACGATGACGCCGGCCTCGTCAAGCACGCGTCCTGCATACTCGGCAGATGTCGTCCCCTCGGGAATGCGAGCCCACACGTAGATGGTGCCCTTCGGGGTGCGTGCTGACAGCCCGATGGAGTCGAGGGCGTCCATCACCAGGTCACGACGGCGCTGGTAGAGCTTGCTCATCTCGACGACGTCGTCCTGTGGGCCGAGCATGGCCTCTATCGCGGCGTCCTGGACGGCCGTGAATATGCCGGAGTCGATATTGGACTTGACCGTTCCAAGTGCCTTGATCGCATCGGGATTGCCTGCCGCGAACGCCGCTCGCCAGCCGGTCATGTTGTACGCCTTCGAGCAGCTGAACAGTTCGATCGCGACATCGCGCGCGCCCGGGCGCTCCAGTAGGCTTGGCGGCTTGTAGCCGTCAAAGCCGATCTCCGAGTACGCGTTGTCGTGCACGAGCAGAATGTCGTGCTCGCGGGCGAATGCGATCGCCTTGTCGAAGTATTCGACCGGCGCGATGGCTGACGACGGATTGTTGGGGTAGCTCAGGAACATCATCTTCGTCTTGGCTAGCACGTCTGCGGGCGTGGACTCGAAGTCGGCCAGCCAGTCGTTGCTGTCACTCATCGGCATCCAGTGGGTCAGTCCGCCAGAGAGGATGCCTCCGGTGTGATACACGGGGTAGCCGACGCCGGGCACGAGCGTGTAGTCGCCCGGATCGACGAACGCCGGGAACAGGTGGGCGATGCCCTCCTTGCTACCGATGAGAGCGAGAACCTCGGTGGCGGGATCGAGCTCGATCGCGAAGCGCCGCCGCACCCACTCAGCGCACGCCTCACGGTAGGGCTTGGAGCCGTAGTAGCTCGGATACTGGTGGTTGCCGGGGTTCCGTATGGCCTGCGCCATCGCATCGACGATGCGGTTAGGCGTCGGCATGTCGGGGTCACCGATGCCCAGAGAGATCACGTCCACACCCTGCGCCTGCTTCTCCTCCTTCTTGCGGTCGATCTCGGCGAAGAGGTACGGGGGCAGATTCGCGATGCGCGTGGCGGTCCTCAAGGCGATCAGCATCCTTCTCGTATCGGTGGACGATCACATCGGTGACCGTGGGTCGTGCGTGACATGGTAACACTCGTGGCGGCCCGGTGAAGTGGCCTTCACGAGCCGTTACGCTTGCGAAACATGGAGACGCGTACCGCACCGGTGACCTCGACCTCGGCGGGCAGTCCGGTGATCGATTCTCGGATGACCGCGTCGTCGACATGGTGCGAGGACGGACCCATAGCCACCAGGTCGGTGATGTCTGAGTGACTCAATCGCATCGCGAAGGCGACGTCATGATCCACAGCCATCTCGAAATCGTCGGCCATCACCGCGGCCAGACGCTCGTGCTTTGCTGGCTCGATTCGCAGCAGCGGTAGGATGGTTCGCACTTCACACAGATGCGAAGCCAGCGGCGTCACCGCGACGACGACGCCCGAAGGGGCGAGTACACGCGCGAACTCAGAAGCGTTCCTGGGGGCGAAGAAGTTCAGCACCGCGTCGAAGACCCCAGAGGCCAGCGGCAGGGGTCTCCAGATGTCTGCGACCACAGACAGGATGCGTGGGTGCGCTTGGGCGGCCCGACGCGCCGCGTACTTGGATAGGTCGAGTGCCACACCGGCGCAACGCGCCGAGTCCGCGTCCAGCACCCGTGAGAGCAGCCACCCGGTGCCCGCCCCGGCATCTGCGATCGGACGGCCTGCGCTTGGTGACGACGCTAGGGCGTCGACGACCGCGGCCGCGATGGGGTCGTAGTGTGAACCCGCCAAGAACCGCGATCGCGCGGTGACCATATCCGCGCTGTCCCCGGTGTCAGACGTCGATCCTCCCGCAAGAAGGCTCACGTAGCCTTGACGGGCGAGGTCGAAAACGTGGCCCGCTTCGCACGCGAGAGAACCGGATGTGGCGTGCAGAGGTTCTGTGCAGACCGGACAGGCAAGCGTAGCGAGTGCCTCATTGCTCAGAGCCAGTGAAGGGCGGCGGTCGACGTCAGTCATCCTCGGGAATGCGGAGCACTCCCGCGAAGACCTCTTCCGCAGGCCCGGTCATGAGTACATGTCCGTCTTCAGACCACCGGATAACGAGTTCGCCTCCGGGGAGTTCCACAGTGGCGTCCCGTCCTCCCCGGCATGACAGCGCGGTGGCTACCGTCGCTGCGCAAGCACCCGTCCCACAGGCAAGCGTCTCCCCCACTCCCCGCTCCCACACGCGCAGGCGCATGCGATCGTCTCCAAGGATCTGGACGAACTCGACGTTGGTCTTTCGGGGAAACGCGGGATCAATCTCGATCTCGGATCCAAGCTCGTACACGGGAGCGGTCTCCACATCATCGACGAAGATGATGCAGTGAGGGTTGCCCATAGAGATGCACGATACGGAAACTGGCCCCGTCGAGGTGTTCAGATCGCAGTTGATGACCGGATCCTCAGGGTCCTCGCACGACAAGGTGGTGGGAATATCGGCGGGACGGAGGATGGGAGCCCCCATGTCGACGGTGGCAGACTCCACAAGGCCGTCATCCGAGCGCCTGATCTCGACCTCATAGACTCCCAGATCGGTCTCGACGCGGACGGAGCGTGACTCAGCAGAGACGAGGCCGTGGTCGACCACGTACTTGGCAAAGCACCGAATCCCGTTGCCGCACATCTCCGCCACGGATCCATCGGAGTTTCGGAACCACCACGAGAAGTCCGCCTCTCCTGTGGTCGCCGGGCGCACCAGCATGAGGCCGTCAGCGCCGATGCCGAAGTTCCTGTCGCAGAACCACTCGACCGCTTCAGGAGCCAGCTCGAGTTCTCCCTCACGGTCGTCGATGACGATGAAATCGTTGCCGAGCCCGTGCATCTTCGTGAAGTTCAGATCCACTGTGTTCGCGCCCCCTGACGTGCGGTAGGTACTCTCATCTTAGCGCCTCTTGGGCCGCAGCGAGCGTTTCGGCAGGTGAAAGATCGGTCACATCCACCCATCGTATGCGTTCGTCCGCGCGGAACCAGGTGAGTTGACGCTTAGCGTAGCGACGTGTGGCCATCTTGACCGAAGCGACGGCCTCATCGACCGAGAGGGCGCCATCGAGGACCGGTACGAACTCCTTGTAGCCGATTGCCTGCGCGGCGGTGAGCGCCTCGCGAAACCCCGAGCGCACAAGCAGCTCGACTTCGGCTAGCAGTCCGGCTGCCATCATCGAGTCCACCCGCCTGTCGATGCGCTCATAGAGTGCCCGGCGTTCCATGGTCAATCCGAGAAACGCCGCAGCGAAGATGCTTGTGCGCTCTGAGAACCCACACGCCTGTGTTGCGTAAGAGACCCCCTCGTCCGCCATCTCGAGGGCGCGCAGGACCCGACGCACGTTGTTCGGGTGGATGAGGGCAGCGCTTTTGGGGTCGCGGTCGGCAAGCAGTGCATGGAGGCCCTGCGGGCCCAACTCAGCCGCCAGGGCCCCATAGCGTTCGCGCGTCGTGTCAGCATCCCGTTCAGCCGGCGGCGGGAACGAAAGTGGATCGAGTGCGGCTCTCACGTAGAGTCCTGTGCCGCCGCACACGATAGGCAGTCGACCGCGCGCAGCACAGCCGGCGATGGCCTCGCGTGCGTCTCGCTGGAAGAGAGCAGCGGAGTACGGGGTGCCGGGGTCGACCAGGTCGACACAGTGGTACGGCACCATCCGCTTAGTCAGGCTCGGCTTCGCCGTCCCGATGTCCATCCCCCGGTACACCTGCATGGCATCGGCCGATACGATCTCGCCGTCGTCGGCCAGTGCGAGGCGCTCCGCGACGTCGGACTTCCCTACGCATGTTGGTCCGACCACGGCCAGGACGCGCAGGGTTGAGGTGTCTGAGGGGTGTTCGCTCACCCGCTAAGTGTAGCGGTCCACCTGGAAGCGCTGCAGGGCGTACTCCTCTTTGGGCCCGATTCCGGCCTTTCGCAGCGCAATGGCGATCTGGGTATCAACGTCGTCCACCCCGTCGAGATCGGGTAGGAGCAGACCGCGTCGCCATCCACTGGTGACGATCACCCCGAAGTGCGCGGGGTCCAGGTCCTCCACTGCGGCGGGCTCGGGAGCATGAAGCACATCCACTTTGATCTCGAGGTCCTCGAGTTCATCAGCTGAGAGTGACGGGAACCGCGGGTCGTTGGTCGCCGCCTCGACTGCGTTGCCCACCACCTCCGCTCCAAGGTACGCCTGCGTGGGTGCGATGGTGCCGATGCAGCCACGCAGGTCCCCGTGACGGTGGAGGGAGACGAAGACGCCGGCGCGCTCCGGATACTCAGCACCCGCGAGCGCGGCGTCGGACACCACGGCGTCGGCGCTCACGCGTGACACGATGGCCCTGCGCGCGAGCCTGACGACCTCAGACTCGTCCGCTCCGGGAGTCCCGCCTCGGTACCCGGTCGCGGGTGTCCGAGCCGCGTCGTCGGATTCGAGGGCTGCGTGGCCGACGAGCGCGGTGAGGTATCCGACGCCCCACGGCCCCTCATACGACAACTTCCGTACGGGTGCGGGGTCCTCGCCGCAGTACCCTCCGAGCGCGATGATGGAGCGAAGCCCGCACTCGCCTCCCGCCTCCGCCAGATCGCGATCACAGTCCACCAGCTGCGCGAGAGACCCTTGGGCAACGCGGTCGATGATCCAAGCGTCCAGCTCCTGTCCCCGAACCGAGTAGCCCGCCGGTGCGTCGGGGGTCAATCGATGCGAGAGATCACCGCTGGCGATGAACGCAACGCGGCGACCGATGCGTTCGGCGGCACAGGCGACCGCAGCGCCGAAGTCACGGTGAGCGTGGTAGCCAAGGTGGGACAGTGAGACGACGACCAGCGCATAGCGCGAGTCCTTGTCGAGAAAATCCAGCGGGACGATCGACGCGTGATCGAGCCAGCCGGGCTGCAGCCGGGGGTCCTCCGAGCGCAGGGCGACCGCGTGTCCCACGGTAGCCACTTCCGAGGCGATCGCGGAAGCGAGTTCAGGGTCTCCTCGATACGAGCGCAAACGATCGTCGCCGAACGTACCAAGTGACCCCGACAGCTGCTCGGCCCCGTCAACGAGGAAGGCGTCTGCGAGCGCGGGAGCGTGCGGAGACATGAGCACGAGGGTATCGGGGTCGAACAGATGCAACGCGTGGGCGGCCCTCTGGAGCGCGTCGATCGATCGTCGGGTCTGATGAGTGCGCTCTCCACCCACACTCGCTACGAAGATCGGAGGATGCGGCGCGATGACGCCGAAGACGGGCACGCTACTCATGTCTGCTAGACCCCCTGGACTGCGGCCTTCCCGTATACGCGCTGCCGGAAGACGACCCTACTTAGGGGTTCGTACCCAGCAAGCGACCGGAAAGGAACCAGGTCTGAGCATCTTCGATGGAGACGTCCAGAACCTTGCCGGCGAACGAAGAGGCGCTCTGTTCGTCCCCAAGGGTCACGTGAACCACCTTGTTGCCGGGGGTGCGCCCCGCGAGCACGCGCGGGTCGCGTTTGCTCGTGCCGGTGAACAGCACGGGTTGCACGGTGCCGGTGAGAACCTTGTTCTTGGCGAATGCCGAGCGCTGCACGAGATCCACAAGCCGGTCGAACCTCACCTGCGAGACCTCCCGGGGCACCTGATCACCCATGCTAGCGGCGGGCGTACCCTCGCGTGGCGAGTATATGAAGGTGAACGCCTGATCGACGCGAGCGGTCTGAACGAGGTGCAAAGTGCGTTCGAAATCGTCCTCCGTCTCTCCGGGGAACCCGACGATCACATCGGTCGACAGCGCCATGTGCGGTAGAGCGGAGTAGAGTTTCTCGACCAGTTCCAGGTAGTGCTCGGCGGTGTAGTGACGGTTCATCCTTGCAAGGATCGCGTCGGAACCGGACTGAACCGGCAGATGCAGGTACGGCATGACTGCAGGAGTGTCGGTCATGACGCGGATCGTCTCGTCCAGAAGATCCTTCGGGTGGCTCGTGGCGAAGCGGATCCTCTGCACCCCGGTATCGGCTACACGCCGAAGGATCTCGGCAAAACGGGGTTCGCCGAAAAGGTCCCGTCCATACGAGTTGACGTTCTGGCCCAGAAGCGTGATCTCGAGTACGCCGTCTGCCACGAGGTGCTGCGCCTCCAGGACGATAGCCTCCATGGAGCGGCTGCGCTCCCGGCCACGGACGTGAGGTACCACGCAGTATGAGCAGAAGTTGTTGCACCCGACCGTTATCGGCAGCCATGCGTGCCATGGATGCTCGCGCTCGCTGGGTAGATCGCTCGTGAACTCGGTGGACTCGGCCAACACCTCCACCTGGGCACGGTTGGCGTCGCGGGCCGCCTGAAGCAGGAAGGGAAGCCTGCTCACGTTGTGCGTGCCGAACACCACATCGATGTGCGGCACCTGTTCGATGAGGCGTTCTCCGTCTCTTTGTCCGATGCACCCACCGACGGCAATCAAGGGACCCTCGCCTCTCCGAGGTTTGAGCGCCTTGAGACTTGCCACCTGACCGATGAGTCGTTCGTCGGCATTCTCCCTGACGCAGCACGTCATGAAGACGATGACATGGGCGTCCTGTGCCTCTGAGACCGGCCGCATGCCAGCGGCTGACAGGAGCCCGCTGATGCGCTCGGAGTCGTGCTTGTTCATCTGGCACCCGAAGGTGCGAATCACGAAGGTGTCCATAGCGGATTGGGAGTGTAGCACGCTGTCCGCGAGCAAAGCTCGGGACCTGATCCGCCCCGTCATCTGCCCGAAGCGGCTAGAAGCCGGCGAAGTGCTTCTTCGGGCAGATCGACGCTGCCAAGAGCCGGGTTAGGCCCGTTCAAGGAATGGAAGTCCGAACCGCCGGTCACGAGGAGCCCAAGACGGGTAGCCTGCTCGGCGAACTCCCGGCGCACCTCCGGCAGATGGTCGGCGTGGTAGGCCTCCACGCCCGCAAGGCCATGGGCGGCGAGGCCCTCGATCAGGTTGCCGAGTCCTCCGACTCCGGGGTGTGCGATGACCGGTATCCCACCGGCACTTCTGATGCACCGAATCGCCTCTTCAGGCGAGTGCGCCTCCTTGGCGACGTAGTACGGACGTCCTCTGCCGATGAGGTGAAGAAAAGCATCGTGAACCGACCGCGCATGACCTGCGGTGACGATAGCCCGGGCGACGTGACTGCGACCGACCGCTCCGCTGCCGGCGTGGTGGAGGACGTCGTTCAGTGAGATGGTCAGACCGGCGGCAGACAGAGCTTCGGTCATGAGAGCCGCGCGGCGAAGACGCGCAGCGCGCAGGTCACGGAGTTCACTTCGGAACGGTGCGTTCGTCCGATCGACGAAGAAGCCCAGAATGTGGACGTCAGAACCGTCAGGGGAGGTTGCGGAGAGCTCGACCCCCGGTATCAGCACCACGCCGAGGTTCTTGGCCGAGGCCGAGGCCTCGTCCAGCCCGTCGACGGAGTCATGGTCGGTGAGCGCAAGGTGGGTGAGACCTGACGAGGCTGCAAGTTCGACAAGCTCACGGGGCGTGAGCATCCCATCGGAGGCGGTGGAGTGTGTGTGCAGGTCCGCCTTCACGGCATGCAAGGTCAGACCCGATTCATGTCCCTGGGCTCTACCAGCAGGCGAATCGCAGTTCTCTCCTCGCCGTTGATCAGGATGTCTGCGAAGGCGGGAACACAGGTGAGCTCCAGGCCTGAGGGCGCTATGAAGCCCCGTGCGATCGCAATCGCTTTGATGGCCTGATTGAGAGCCCCCGCTCCCACCGTCTGCATCTCGACCGCGCCTTGCTCGCGAACGATGCCGGCGAGTGCCCCTGCGACGGAGTTGGGATTTGACTTGCTCGACACCTTAAGGACTTCCACGGTCCCTCCCTGGTGGAACTGTAGCTTCGTGCCGCGTGTGAGGCGGCTGCTGCGTTTGGTGGCGTGATCTATGGTACGACGCGTGTAAGTGGCGCGTTCTTCAGTATATCGCGCGGGAGACGAAGGTGTTAGTCCTCTTTATCCACCTCGAACCGAACACGGATATCGTCCCGACCGACAGTGATCTTCGGAGCCGTACGCAAGTGGAGAAAGTAGCGTTCCGCGATCGCATCGAAAGCGCGCTCAAGCTCGCCCGAGAAAGCGTCCAAGTCACCGGCATCGATCTTCAGACCGCGACGATCCCGGTAGATGTCGACGGCACGGGGATCCACGGCCGCCACAGTCGACTTGAGCGCGGTCGCCGCAACAGTCCTCAAGGGCACTACGTCCCCGGCCAGTATGCGATGAGCGGTTCTCTCGGACACCGGTAGACCGATGTCGCTTGCGGTGTCGCACAGTTCGGCTGCATCGACGGCTGCCCCGGGCCGCTGCCACACCTGCAGGCGGCTCAGATCGTCGCAGCGCAAGAGGTCCACTTCGTCCATCTCGAAGCGAGCCAAAGTCACGACGGTGGCAAGTACCTCGGTGGGCGAGCCGAAGAACAGGTCGATCTCCGGGTGCTCCAGGGCGAACTCAACGACGTTGCGTACGATGTTGTGCGGCCCCCGGGCAACTCGTGCGCTACCCGATGCATTCTTGTCGATGGTCGGCCAGGTGGACTGGTCGGCACGCTCCGTCAGCGAGGAGGTATCGACGGTCACATTGACCGAGGCGCCGCGGTGGGGAGCGCTTGCGATGATGTCGGCCGACAGAGCGTTGGAGCGGATGGAGAAGAGCGCCATCCCCCGCCCGTGCACCCCCCAGCGGTCCATGACCATAGTCTCAAGCTTGCTCGTGACGCGCGGCTCGAAGATGCGCTCACGCAACGACGTGGGCACACCAACTCCATCGTCCAGAACCGTGAGCGTGCGAACGTCGCCCTCGCGCTGAGTCGCCACGAGAATCCGTTGAGCGTGGGCATCGCGCGCGTTTCGAAGGAGCTCAACGACGATGTCCTCGACGCCCCGGATGTCGTGCTTCGCCTGGCGGCGCTCCGCCTCAGAGACCTGGAGGCGAACGAAGCCTTCGCCGAGGTTCTCCTCGACCTTGAGATAGGTGTCACCGGATACTGCGGTGACAAATGAGAGCAGGTCTTTGTCCGTCATGGAGACAGGATAACCCGACTCGGCGCGCTGACACTCACTCGACACATCTCTTCTCGAGCCAAACGAGCGTGGTAGCTGCTGTCTCCTCGGTAGCGAAAAGGCGGTATCCCCGCTTCTCGTACAGTGCACGAGGCGCGACTGCGTCGTGCCCGGTGAAAAGGATGAAGCGCTGGGGGCGAGAGAATGAGGACTCGAGCGCGTCCATCAGGGCGCTGGCCACGCCACGTCGTGTCCAGCCGCTCGCCACACAGAGTCTGCCGACCTCCACGCCGGATTCGGTCTGCCAGCCGCGCACGCTCCCGACGAGTTCGCGCCCGCTGAAGGCCATCAAGAACACCGTTCCTTCATCGAGGAGTCGCTGGAGATCCCCCAGGGTTTCGCGCAGCGGAGGAAGAAGATCACTCGCGATCGACAGCTCGGCAGATACCCGATAGAACGCATCTCGTTGAACCCGCAAGCACTCAGCGAGATCGTCCTTGGTTGCGGTTCGTATTTGAACGGACTCATCCGTCGTGATGATGAACTCCCCCGCTTCCCAAACGACCGAAACCCCCGGCCGGTCAGGCCAGGGGTTTCGTGAGTGAAATCACCAAGAACTACTTCGCGTAGTCCACGGCCCTGCTCTCGCGAATCACCATGACCTTGACCTGACCCGGATACTCGAGCTCGTCCTCGATCTGCTTGGCGATGTCGCGGGCAAGTACGACCGAATCGGAGTCTGAAATCTGGTCCGGCTTGACCATAACGCGAATCTCGCGGCCGGCCTGCATGGCATACGTGCGTTCGACGCCGCGATGCGAGTTTGCGACCGCTTCAAGCTTCTCAAGCCGCTTGATGTAGCTCTCGAGCGTCTCGCGGCGGGCACCCGGACGAGCGGCTGATATGGCATCAGCAGCCTGGACCAAGACGGCTTCGATGGTTGCAGGCTCGACGTCTGCATGATGCGCTTCGATGGCGTGGACGATGGCCTTGGGCTCGTTCATGCGGCGGGCAAGGTCCGCTCCGATGACGGCGTGAGGGCCCTCGACTTCGTGATCGATGGCCTTCCCGAGGTCGTGGAGGAGTCCGGCGCGCTTCGCCAGCGTCGTGTCGACTCCAAGCTCCGCAGCCATGACTCCGCACAACCACGACACTTCGAGCGAGTGGTTGAGGACGTTCTGTCCGTAGCTCGTACGGAACTTGAGGCGGCCGAGGGTGCGAATCAGCTCGGGGTGCAGGTTGTGAACTCCGGAGTCGAACGCGGCCTGCTCGCCGGCCTCGTGTATCTGCTGGCTGACGATCTGGTCCGCCTTGTTGAACATCTCCTCGATGCGGGCGGGATGGATACGTCCGTCTGCGATCAGGGTCTCGAGTGTGATGCGGCCGACCTCACGCCGAACCGGGTCGAAGCTGGAGAGCACGACGGCCTCGGGGGTGTCATCGACAATCAGGTTGATGCCCGTCAACTGCTCGAACGCCCTGATGTTGCGACCCTCACGACCGATGAGGCGGCCCTTCATGTCGTCACTGGGGATGTGAACGACCGACACGGTGGACTCGGCCGTGTGATCGGCGGCAACGCGCTGAATCGCAATGCTCACGATGTTGCGCGCCTTCTTGTCTGCTTCCTCACGTGCACGTGATTCCGCCTCGCGAATGTAGTTGGCGGCGTCACGCTTCACGTCATCCTGGATACGATTGAGAAGCTCCTGACGAGCTTCGTCGGCCGTCATGCCGGCCACCGACTCAAGGCGCCCACGCTCCTCGTCGATCATCTCCTCCAGATCCTTCTCACGCTTCTGGATCTGGCCCTGCTGCGAGGCGAGCTGGTGTTCGCGCTTGTCCATGGACTCGGCGCGCCGGTCAACCGACTCCTCGCGCTGTGCGAGACGGGTCTCCGCGGCTTGAATCTCCTTGCGACGCTCCTTGACCTCGGCTTCCGTCTCCTGCTTCAAGCGGAAGATCTGATCCTTCGCTTCGAGCAGCGCTTCCTTCTTGAGGGTCTCGGCCTGCTTCTCCGCGTCCTTGACGAGGCGTTCAGCTTCGTCTGTAGCGCGGGATGCGCGATCCTTGATGAGGTAACGATTGATCGCGTAGCCGAGGGCGATGCCGATGAGTAGTGCGACGATGACGATGAGTAGCTGCGTTGCGTCCATACGCCCTCCTTCCATTGGTGGTGTCAAGCTCATGTCAATGGCGAACAGCGTGCACAGCTCTCAAACAAAGAATAAGAGCCGGACACATCGGTCCGGCACCCGTGATTCACGACGAAAGGGCGAACGACCTGCAGGTATGCGCACGCGAGGCACTACGGCCATTCGTTAGCGCAAATCGTCAGAACGCCACTCAACCGCTCCCCCGCGTATCACGGAGCGCGAATAATCACAGATGCTATGCAGATAGTACGCTTGAGCAGGAGAAACCGTCAACTGAAGCGCCCCACATGCAATCTGACGAACGGCAAAATGCTCTGACGAACGGCACCGCTACTCGTGCCGTGGTTCTTCGCGAAGCACTTCGAGAACCTGGGTGACGCTGAATCCGCGGTTCACGAAACGGCGCAGAACCTTCTCACGACTATCTGAATCACGCCTGGGGCGGTTGGCGAGAAGCGTCCTGAGAAGCTCGGTCTCGGACCCATACTCTTCGGCCAGAGCCGCGGTGGCAATCGTTTCGGCTACGCCGTGACGACGCAGATCGGCGGCGATGCGCCTACCGCCGAATCCGCTCCGAGCCTGGGTGCGCACAAGCATGCGCGCGAAGCGATCGTCGTCGATGAGACCGAGTTCCACGAACCGACCGCAGATGGTTTCGCTCAGGGCAACCGAGTAGCCGTCGGTCTGCAGGCGCGACGCCACATCGGCTCGCGACCGCTCGCGTGAGGACAGCATTCTCAGTACCCGGTCCCGGGCGCATGAGTCTTCACTCTGGGCGAGTTGCTCTTCATCGACCAGTGACCCCTCTTCCAGCGCCAGGACCTTGATGACCGCAGCGGAAGTTGTCCGCGAGCTGCCGTCATCGAAAACGAGGCGCCGGACCCTGCCAGCGGGTCCGGTCACCTCGATTCGTTGCACGGTCACGGCGCCCATCAAGGCGAGCCTACTTGTCAGCGGCGATCGGCACCACGCTCGCCGCTTCAGGGGAGGCCTCGGCGAGGGCCGGAGCCGCACCTGGCAGCCCGATCGACGATCGGATCTTGAGTTCGATCTCGTCACGGAGATCGGGGGTCTCGCGCAGGAACTCCTTCGCGGCCTCACGTCCTTGGCCGAGGCGCTCCTCGCCGTACGTGTACCAGGCACCCGACTTGGCCACGATGCCCTCCTCGACACCCAGATCGAGGATGGACCCCTCCTTTGAGATCCCGCTGCCGTACATGAGGTCGAACTCAGCCTGCCTGAACGGCGGAGCCACCTTGTTCTTCACGACCTTAGCGCGGACACGGTTACCAACGATGTCGGTGCCTTGCTTGATGGAGTCGACCCTGCGCACATCGATGCGGATCGTTGAGAAGAACTTGAGGGCGCGGCCGCCGGTGGTCGTCTCAGGGCTGCCGAACATGACGCCGATCTTCTCTCGGAGCTGATTGATGAATATGCAGGTAGTGTGCGATTTGCTCAGAGAGCCGGCCAGCTTGCGCAGAGCCTGGCTCATCAGCCGGGCTTGAAGGCCGATGGACGCGTCGCCCATCTCCCCCTCGAGTTCAGCACGCGGGACGAGCGCGGCGACCGAGTCGATGACGACGGCGTCGATCGCTCCGCTGCGAACCAGCATGTCGGCTATCTCCAAGGCCTGCTCGCCCGTGTCCGGCTGGCTGATCAACAGCTCGTCGATGTCGACACCCAGCTTGGCGGCATATCCGGGGTCCAAAGCGTGTTCTGCGTCGATGAACGCGACCACGCCGCCCATCGCTTGGGCCTCGGCCAAGATCTGCAGGGCCAGCGTCGTCTTGCCGGATGACTCAGGACCGTAGATCTCCACGATTCGTCCCCGCGGGATGCCTCCGATACCCAGTGCGGCATCCAGGGCCAGCGATCCGGTGGGTATCACCGCGATCTGTACGTTCGACGCATGGTCGCCGAGCTTCATGATCGACCCCTTGCCGAACTTCTTGTCGATCTGTTCCTTGGTGACGTCGAGAATCTTCTCTTTGTCGCGATCCATTCCTCACTCGCTCCAATCCGGGATGCGGGGAACCCTAGGGGCAACCCGACCCTACACGAACACCTGTTCGATGTCAACGACCTCTGATGTACCTGCGCCGCCGACTTTGACGGTCGATCATCGCGGCACACATCGGTCGTCGTCGTTGCCCCCGAGCGGCCATGATTCCAAAACCTCGTAGACCGGGCCGCGCTTCGTCAGCCGGCTTGAGAACAACGTAACCGAGAGCACTGACATGAAGGTGTCATCGCTGGTCAAAGCCACAGAAGCCCCCGTGAGAGCGACGTCACTCAGCGTGCGGACGCCTCGCGCGCGACAGAGGGTCACGTGGGGTTTCACGGACGGCCGATGCGGCGGTCGACCCAGTGCCTGAAAGGCGGAGCCCGCCACGGCGGTGCATAGGCCGCGGAAGGAGTCGTGATCGTCGGAGAACGAGGCCCAGATCATCCGGCATCGTGACGGATGCGGAATCGCTTGAAGGCCGCCGAATCGAAGTGAGAAGGGCGCTATCGACCCGAGCTGCGAGTCCATCGACGACGAAAGCTGGTGCAGACCGCTGGTCGGTACCTCCCCAAGGAAGCTCACCGTGGCGTGGAGGTTGTCCGCAGTAACCCATTTCTCCCCGCCCCACTCAGGCGCAGCCGCTCGGAGGCTTTGGGTACACCGCACGAGGGCCTCGCGCAGCGCTGGCTGCAGGGCGACTGCTAAGAAGCATCTCAAGGTGTCACAACCCCACGATCTCGCGGCGCAGCAGGTCCAAAGCGACGGTCACCGCCCGATCACGGATCGCGAGGCGACCTGTGGGCGCGAAGCGTCGCGCGACCGCATACGTCTTCGAGCGGTCGGCCACCCCGAACCACACCAGTCCGACTGGCTTGTCTGCGCTGCCGCCCGTGGGGCCCGCGATGCCGGTGACCGAGAGCGCAACGTCGGCGTGAAGCCGGGCCCGGGCGCCCTCTGCCATAGCCTTCGCCGTCTCCTCGCTCACGGCTCCGTACTGGGCAAGAAGGCCGGGAGGTACATCGAGCAGCTCGATCTTGACCTCGTTGTCGTAGGCCACGACCCCTCCGAGGAAGACGTCAGAGGCTCCCGGAACGCTCGTGAGAGCCTGAGACACCATCCCCCCGGTACACGATTCGGCAAGCGCGATGTGTACTTTGGATGCGCGGGCTGCAGCAACGACGGCCCCAGCCAGTGTGTCTCCGTCGATCGAGTAGACGTGATCGTCGAGCTCAGAAGCGACCGCGTCGGCCGCCCGTCTGAGCCGGGCGGCACCGCCGCCCTCATCGACGAGGATGACGTGGACGTCTCCTGGTCGCGCGAGCACCGTGAGGCGCACGCCCGGAAACGGCTCGAGCGCACGTAGTGCCCGGACCTGGGCGTCAGACTCTCCTAGGCCCGTGACTCCCAGGTCGATCGGAAACATCTTTTGCTCCGGGAAGCGTGCGAGCAAGGCTGCAAGCATGGGACGCATCTCGGTCGGAGGACCGGGAAGCAGCGAGAGGATGCACGACCCGGTTGAGATGATCAGCCCCGGGGCGGTGCCCGTCGTGGGCATGATCACATCCGCGCCTTCGAGCACGTCCGCTTGTCTGAGAACCTGAGCTGCCGCCTGCGGGTCGGTGTGACGACTGAGGACCGGTCGCAGATGATTCTCTAGAGCCGAGTCTCTGGTGAGAGTGGCCCCGAGGGCCTGAGCCGCCGCCTCGCGGGTGATATCGTCGTGGGTGGGGCCAAGACCACCCGTGACCACGACGAGTGCGTTCTCATCCGCCAGACGCCGCAGCGTATCGGCGATCACTGACATCACGTCACCAACGCTTACCGTCTCGGCGACCCAGAAACCCCGAGCAGTGAGCGCGTGGGCGACCTCGGCGGTGTTCGTGTCGACTCGAAGTCCCTCGACGAGTTCTGAGCCCACCGTCACTATCGCCGCGCGAGGGCGCATCAGGTCTCGCTAGGAAGTGGAGGCTTCATCTGCCACGGCGAGGTTCTCGGGGTTGGACCACGGACCTTCCAGTACGTCTGCCGCATGGCGAAAGTAGTCGATCATCGACGCGATCGTCATTGCGACCGCAGCGCCCATGACCGCCCATGCGGTGAACTGGAAGAAGAGGGCGAACTGGGATCCGAGCGTGTCGGCAAGGAGCAGCGAATCCTTCACGATGAACATGACCACCGCGACGATCTGAAGGACCGTCTTGACCTTGCCGGACCACGCAGCCGCGATGACCTTCCCCTCGGCCGAGGCCACCATACGCAGGCCGCTCACGATGAACTCGCGGCTGATGATCACGAAGGCAACCCAGGCCGGCAAGACGTTGAGTTCTATGAGGGCGAGTAGCGCAGCGGTCACCAAGAGCTTGTCCGCCAGTGGGTCGATGAACTTGCCGAACGTGGTGATTTCGTTGCGCGATCGTGCGAGGTAGCCATCCACACCATCCGTGGCCGCGAGCAGGGTGAACACGATCGCAGCGATCCACGGCTGAAGCGCGCCCCAGATAGTCGGCGTGTTGAGCCACCGTGGCCAGTCAGAGAGCATCAGGACCAGAAAGACGGGAATGAGCACCATGCGTGTGATGGTGACGGCGTTGGCGGCGTTCATCTTCTTCCTGGGAGCGGTCATTCTGAGAGCACTTCCCCTTCTAGGTCGTAGCCCAGGGTGTCGACGATTCTCGCGTTGACGATCTGTCCGGGTTCGCCCTGGTCCAGCAGAACGAATCCATCGATCTCGGGGGCCTGACCTCGCCACCTGCCGACAACAACCCCTTCATCGGGATCGACACCCTCGACCAACACCTCGAGGACATCTCCGATACGGTGCTGCACCCGTGCGACACACATATCATCGCACAGATCGCGCAGGCGCTGAGCACGCGCCCTGCGTGTACGCAGGGGCACTTGGTCAGGCAGAGTCGCGGCTTCAGTGTCCTCTTCCGGCGAGTAGACGAATACGCCGACGTAGTCGAACTGGGCGCGACGAACGAACTGGTGCAGTGCGGCCACGTCAGCGCGCGTTTCGCCAGGGAAGCCTGCGATGAGGGTTGTGCGCAGTGCGATCCCGGGCAGAACGGATCGAATCCGCTCGACGAGATCGAGGTACTCCTCAAGGGAGCCGCGCCGTCGCATCCGGCGAAGCACCGATGCGCTCGCATGCTGAAGCGGGATGTCCATGTAGCGACACACGTTCGCATGCGCGGCCATACGTTCCAGCAGCAGGTCCGACACCCCGTCAGGCTGCAGGTACATCAATCGCAGCCAGCGTAGTCCGGGCACGGCCGCGATCTGGTCGATCAGGTCCGCCAGCGTCAGGTCGGAGTCGAGGTCACGGCCCCACGAAGTGATGTCCTGCCCGATGAGGACGAGCTCGCGCGCTCCCGAATCGACGAGGTGTTTCGCCTCGTCTACGACCTCTGCCAGAGATCGACTGACGTAGTCACCCCGGATCGAGGGGATGGTGCAGTACGCGCAAGCGCGGTGACAGCCGTCGGAGATCTGCAGGTACGCCGAGGGGCCGCTGCCGGTTCGAGTGGCGGTTCCCTGTGCGGCCGGGGAGCGTGCGATGCCCGTGAGCCGTTCGATCTCGTCTACAAGCCGGTGCTCGTCGCTCACAGGGAGGAAGGCGGACACCTCAGTGAGCGAATCCGCCAGCTCGTCGCCGTATCGGGAGACCATGCAGCCAACGACGATGACCGCCGGGGTCTGGCCCGACGAATCCACTCCGAGAACGTCGAAGACGGTCGCTATCGACTCCTCAGTAGCGTCGCGGATGAAGGAGCAGGTGTTCACCACGATGACGTCCGCCGGTTGTGCAGAATCGACGACCGAGTAGCCGGCATTGAGGGTGTCGGCCCGCATGCGGTCGCTGTCCACCTCGTTCTTGGGGCAGCCCAAGGTGATGAAGGCGATAGTCGCGCCGCTGTGAGGCGCCCGGGTCACCGATAGTTGGTGTACTGGAGCGGGATGCCGTAGTCAGCGTCCTTGAGGAATCCTATGACCGCCTGGAGATCGTCTCTACTCGACGAGAAGACACGGAGCTTGTCGCCTTCGATCTGCACTTTGACCTTGAACTTCTGATCGCGGATGTCTTTGTTGATCTTGCGGGCCAGATCCGTCTCGATGCCCATGACGATCTTGCCGAGGTAGCGCACGCCATCGCCGCTGGCCGCCTGAGGGGTGCCCCAGGATACGGCCTTCAGGTCGACGTTGCGCCGAACGAGCTTGCCGTTCAAGACATCCATGACCTGCTTGGCGACGAAATCGGATGGCGCGGTCAGCGTGAACGTCTTCTCGCCCTTGCTGTACTCAAGGGCGGCGCCCGAGTCCTTGAGGTCGTAGCGTTGGATGAGTTCCTTGGCTGCCTGCTGGTAGGCGTTGTCTACTTCCTGCAGGTCCACTTCAGATACGACGTCGAAGCTTGAGTCTTTGGCCACTGGAAACTGCCCCTCTCCATGACTATTGGGTCACGTCTGCTGTGAGCTTCACCGTTGGCGTGTCGCCTTCGGGAATCTGCACAACCTTGCCGTCCTTCTCGATGGTGACCGAACTGGGCTTGCCGACCTTGACAGTCGCCGACTTCGTGACCTCGTAGGTCTTTGACTGCCCGCCGGTAAGTGTGCCCTCGTACGCCTGCTTCTTGTCAACAACGATTCTGATCCAAGACGCCCCGTCCGAGTCGACGGCAACGACCAAGGTGAACGGCACCGTCGCCGCGTCGGGCTCACCTTCAGCCGTCCCCGTGGCGTTCGACGGGTCGTCCCCGGCGGTCCCACTCGCTCCGCTGACGGGCAGCGGCTGCGCCGGCTGGGTGTCGTTCGAGCTTGTCAGGCGACCGATTCCCCAGATCGCGATCGCCACTACCACGATGAGGGCGACGACGCCGACTGCGGCGCCCCACGGGAGCGCGTGCTGTTCTCCCGAGCGAGCGACGGCCTCGTCGACTTGAGGGAGGTTGAGGTCTTGGCTGCGACGCTCGCCGGTCTCGGCCTTGTAGATCTGCAGCAGAGGCTGTGGGTCCAGTTCCAGTAGTCGCGCGTAGCTGGAGATGAAGCCGCGAACGTAACCCGGATTGGGCAGCTTGTCGTAGGAGCCGCTCTCAAGAGCTTCCAGCAGTCTGCCCCGGATCCGCGTGGCGTCCTGAGCCTGTTCGATGGTGATACCGAGGCTGATTCGACGTTCGCGCAGTGTTTCGCCTAGGGTCGCCACGCTAGATTCCCTCCTGAGCGTCTTCGCGTTCGAAAGCTCTGATGGCTTCAAGCTCCTCGACGTCAACGTTGACCTCGCGGGGTTTGGAGCCGTCGGGGGGGCCGACGACACCCTTGGCTTCGAGCATGTCCATGATGCGCCCTGCGCGCGCGTATCCCACCTTGAGTCGTCGCTGGAGCATGCTGGTGGATCCTAGGCCGCTCGTCACGACGATGTCTGCCGCCTCCCAGATGAGCGGATCGTCGTCCTCGCCGGAGTCGACGCCGCCACCACCCGTCGAGGATACCTTCAAGTGAAGGATCTCGGTGTGATAATCGGGTTCCGATTGCTCTTTGAGGTGTGCGACGATCTTCTCGATCTCGTCTTCAGAGACATAACAGCCTTGAATACGCTTGGGCTTGTCGAACTTCGGTGTCGAGAACAGCATGTCACCGAGTCCGACCAGCTTCTCGGCACCGGGCTGGTCCAAGATGACGCGCGAGTCGATCGAGCTGGCGACGTTGAAAGCGATACGGTTGGTGATGTTCGCCTTGATCAATCCGGTCACCACGTTGGCCTCAGGACGCTGTGTGGCCACGATGAGGTGGATTCCTGCGGCACGAGCCAGCTGCGCGATACGACAGATGGAGTCCTCGACTTCCTTGGCCGCGATCATCATCAGGTCAGCCAGCTCGTCGATCACGATGACAAGGTAGGGCATCTCGGCGGCGCCCTCAGGACCTTTGCCCTCTTGCAGCAGGGCGTTGTAGGCGCCGATATTGCGAACGCCGGCCACCTGCAGCACCTTGAGTCGGCGTTCCATCTCGCTTACCGACCATGCCAAGGCGCTTGCGGCTTCTTTGGGTTCGGTAACAACCGGCACGTAGAGATGCGGCACCCCGTTGTAGAGCGAGAGCTCCACGCGCTTGGGGTCGATCAGGATCAAGCGAACCTCGGATGGGGTTGATCGCATGAGGATGCTCACGAGCATCGCGTTGATCGCAACCGACTTGCCCGAACCGGTGGTTCCGCCCAGGAGGATGTGCGGCATGAGCGCAAGGTCGGCCTGCGCAGGGTCGCCTGCGACGTCCTTGCCGATACCCAGGAGTAGCGGACCCCCCTCGCCCGCCGGTGCGAGCACGTCTCCGAGCGTGACTGACGAGCGACGCACGTTCGGTACCTCGATGCCGACCAAGGCCTCGCCTGGAATCGGCGCTTGGATTCGAATCGTGGATGCGGCCAAGGCAAGGGCCAGATCGTCGGCCAGAGCGGTCACCCGGTTGAGCCGAATGCCCTTCGCGATCTCGATCTTGAACAACGTGATCGTAGGTCCTGCAACCCATCCGACGACACGTGACGGGATGTCGAAGGTAGCGAGCGTCGAACGGACAGTCTCGGCCGTGGCCTTGAGCTCGTTATCGGTCGTGCGGTGCTTCGCTGCCGATTCGGAGGTGCGCGCGAGCATCAGTGCGGGTGGAAGCTCGAAACCCTCCATGGCGCGCGGGGCACGGGCGGCCGGGGTGGGTACGGTCTTTCTACCGGCTTCCGGATCGGGTTTGCCGTTCTTGGCGATACGAACCGGATGCGCCGCGGTGGCCTCAGGCGCGGAGCTGGGGTCATCGCTGATCGGCATGGTCTTCGGCGCGCGCTCGCGTCGTCGTGAGGCGGGCTCAGCGGCCGTATGGTCTTCTCCGTTGAAGCGGGCGCGCACCAGCTCGACCAGGCCTGAGATCGACAGACCGATCACCACCAGCCCGATGAGGAGCAGGCCGACCAGCAGAACCGCAGCGATAGCGGGAGTGGTCGGTGTGGCAAGTGCCCAGGCGAGCGCACCTCCGGAGTAGCCGCCATACGACGCGACCAGCTCGGCGTGCAGGTAGTCGCCTTCCGGCGTCATCAGGGCGGTGAGCGAGATCAAGGCGATGACGATGATCGCAATGCCGATGCCGGTGCGCCCCTCCCTAATGTCCGCGCGCACGAAGAAGGAAACGCCCCACAGCAAAAGGCCGATGGGAATCAGGTAGGCACCGATGCCAAACGCGGCCTTCAGGCCATATGAGGCGGCTTCTGCGGCCACACCCGTCGACCGACTCACCACCGCGATCATAAGCCCGACAGCGAGCGCCGACAGGGCAACACCGACTATGTCGCGTTTGGCGCGATCGTCGAGCATGCCCTGAGGTGCGCTGGGCTTGCGCGCGGGAGGACGCTTGGAGCCGTTGCTCGAGCGGCTGCGCGAGGGGCCTGTGCTCTTATCGCTTGCCACCGGGTGCGAGTCGTTTCTGCTAGAGGGGTCCGTAGACTGCCAGCAAGAGAATACCTGCAATCGAGGTGTATGCGGCGAACCACAACAAGGAGTGCTTGCGTACAAACGGCAGCAGAAGGCCGATGACCGCGTAGCCGACGACTGCTGTAACGGCGATACCCACGATGACGAGCATCGGCTCAGGCATCGACTCTTCACCTGTTGCTACATCCAGAAGCTTCTTGGCCGTCGCAGCAGAGATGATCGGAATGGAGAGCAGGAATGAGAAGCGGGCAGCTTCGCCGCGCGTGATGCCAAGTGCCTGTGCCGAAGCGATCGTGGTCCCCGAGCGTGACACTCCCGGTAGCACAGCGAATCCCTGCGCGAACCCGACGGCAAGCGCCTTGGGCCATGAGATGGCCGATGCGTCATCACTGGGTGCCTGTCGCCGCTTCTCCAGCGAGGATATGGCTTCCGAGGCCACCAGTAGGACGGTGGTGACGAGTAGACCCCAGGCGGAGATGACGATCTGCTCGTTGACAGGCCTCGATTCGACGCCGCTTACAAAGGCCTCCAAGACGAGCACCACCGCAACACTAGGAACGGTGGCGGCCAGCAGCACCCACGCTAACCTGCGGTCCTTAGAGCGCTCGGGTTCACGGGAGAACAAGCCTAGCGCAAGCGCTGCGACATCTCTACGAAAGTAGATGACCGTGGCGATGAGCGTTCCCAGGTGGAGCGCAACGTCGAAGCCGAGGCCGAAGCGTTCCCACCCGGCGAGCGTCGGCACCAGTATGAGGTGACCGTCTGACGAGATGGGCAGGAACTCCGTGATTGCCTGAACAACAGCGAGGACCACCACTTCGAAGAGGCCCACGTCTAGACCTCCATAACGACGGGGATGATCATCGGCCGACGACGCGTGCGCTCCCAGAAGAACTGCGACAGCGACTCGCGCACAGCCCGCTTGACAACCGCATGGTCAGTGACGCCCTCTCGTCCGGTCTTGGCGAGGGTCTTGGCCACCCGAGCGCGCGCCTCTTCGGCAATATCTCCGCCCTCAGGCACGACAATGCCGCGAGTGACGAGTTCGGGTTCGGCGGTGACCTTGCCCGTGCGGCTGTCGATGACGATGACGATCGTGGCGATACCGTCCTGGCTCATGTGCTGCCGGTCGCGCAGAATGACTTGGCCCAGGTCGCCTACGCTCGTGCCGTCGACATAGACGACGCCGGACTCCACCCGCTCGCCGACACGGGCCTCCTCCTCGTCGATCTCGAGGACATCACCGTTGTCGAGAATGAACACGGCGTCTTCAGGAATACCCACTGAATGCGCCAGTCGGGCATGAGCAGCAAGATGCCTGGTCTCGCCGTGGATGGGAGCGAAGAACTCCGGCTGAGTGAGATTGAGCATCAACTTGAGTTCCTCGGCTGAGGCATGGCCCGAGACGTGGACGTCGGCGGTTCCTCGGTGTACCACGTGAGCTCCCGCCTTGGTCAGACGGTTGATGACACGGCTGACCGCTTTCTCGTTACCGGGAACCGGGCTCGCCGAGATGATGACCGTATCGCCCCGCTCGACCGCGACGGTGCGATGGTCGCCGTTAGCCATGCGCGCAAGTGCCGAAAGAGGCTCTCCCTGACTACCGGTGCACAGGACCACGACCTTCTCGGGGGGAAGACCGTTGGAGTCGAAAGCGTCGAGGATGTTGTCATCGTCGATGGTGAGGTAGCCCAAGTCGCGGGCGATCTTGGTGTTCTGGACCATGGAGCGGCCTGTAACGACGACCTTTCGCCCTGATGCCACCGCCGCGTCGCAGACCTGCTGAAGGCGGTGGATGTGGCTTGCGAAGGAGGCGACGATCACCCGCTGCGCGGCAGACGCAGTGATGCTTCGAAGTGCCGCGCCGACTTCAGACTCTGAGCGGCAGAAGCCCTTGCTCTCCGCGCCGGTGGAGTCGCTCATGAGAAGAGTGACCCCCGACTTCCCGAAACGGGCGAGTGCTCCGTAGTCGGTGAGTCTTCCGTCGATGGGGGTCTGGTCAAGTTTGAAGTCGCCGGTATGCAGCACAGTGGCCACCGGGGTGCGGATGAACACACCCACACCGTCCGGTATGGAGTGGTTCACGGCGAAGAAATCAAGTCCGAAGACGCCGAGTGACACGTGGCTTCCACCCTTGACCTCGCGCAGCTTGGGCTTCTTGATGCCGTGTTCGTCGAGCTTGCCCTTGACGAGCCCCAGCGTAAGCTGGGTGCCCAAGATGGGAACCGGCACATCGAGCTCTTTGAGTAGGTAGGGCAGGGCCCCCGTGTGATCCTCGTGACCGTGCGTGATCACGATTCCTCGAAGACGTTCTCGATTCTTCACGACGTAGGCGTAGTCGGGCAGTATCAGGTCGACCCCAGGGGTGTCGTCATCGGGAAACATGATTCCCGCATCGACCAGAAGCATTTCGCCTCCGAACTCGAAGACGGTCATGTTCTTGCCGATTCCGTCGAGCCCCCCCAAGGGGATGACTCTCAGTCTTTGTGCCTCACGAGGAGGATTCTTCTTCGCCATAGGCGTGGGCAGCGTTCCTTTCAGGTGGATGGTGCCGTACTACTGCTCGAGCGCGCCTACATGACGCATGACCCGAATCAGCTCTTCAATCTGTTGTTGGGTGGGTTCCACCAGCGGCAGCCGCACGCCGCCTACGGGGAAGCCCATGAGTTCGAGGGCCTTCTTCACCATGATGGGGTTGGAGGTGAGGAAGAGCGTCTTCATGAGCGGGAGGAGTTCGAGATGGATGCGCAGAGCACGGGTGTGATCGCCCGTCGCAGCGGCATCGATCATCTCCTTGAAGCGTACTCCCGACACGTGGCTGAGCACCGAGATGACCCCGGTGGCACCAAGTCCCATCAACGGCAGCGTGAGTTCATCGTCCCCTGCGAAGACCTCGAATCCAGCGGGCGCATCTGCCAAGATCGCCGCGGTCTGCGAAAGGTCGGCGTTGGCCTGCTTGAGGGCAACGACATTGGTGCAGTCGTGCGCCAGTCTCAGGACGGTGTCAGGCTCCATGTTGATGACGCAACGACCCGGGATGTTGTAAAGGATCACGGGCACGTCTACCGCTTCAGCTATCGCACGGAAGTGGCGATACAGCCCTTCTTGGGGCGGTTTGTTGTAGTAGGGCACGACGGCCATTATCGCGTCGACTCCGATGTCGACAACCTTCTTCGCGAACTCCACCGAATCATTGGTGCAGTTGTCGCCGGCGTTGGCGATGACGCGCGCTCTTCCATCGACCGCGTCCAGCACGGCGCTGAAGAGGTCCATCTTCTGGTCGTAGAAGACGGTTGGACTCTCGCCGGTCGTTCCGCACACGACGAGCGAATCCGAGCCCGTTGCCAGCAGCCGATCGGCGAGCTGCGCAGCTCGCGGCAGGTCGAGCGCATTATCGGAGTCAAACGGCGTCACCATCGCGGTGATCATCCGCCCGAATCTCGGTGTGGTCATGTGTGATCAGCCCCTCATGCGGCACACCCGGGTCGTCCCGAGCGAAATCGTGCAATCAAACCTACCGTATTGTGCCACAGGGCAGTAACGTGCGTTCCCGAAGCGTCACGTCTTACGGTGCATGATCGACGTCATGGCACGCAGGCGACCCACGTGCTGCTGCCTCATGCGGGCGAGCTCGTCCTTGCGAGCAGGGTCAAGAAGTGCAGCGACATAGTCCGTGAGCTCCGACGGCTTGAATGGTTTCGTGAGGTACTCCGCACCGCCCTCCTCGAGCGTGTGGAGCTGCTGGTCCAGATCTCCGATGGCAGACAGGAAGATGAACGGGATGTCACGTGTCTTGGCGTCCGCCGCCAGTCGCCGTTGCACTTCGCGTCCGTCCATACGCGGCATCATGATGTCGCACACGATCAGGTCCGGATGCTCCAGCGCCACCTTGTCGAGTGCCTCCTCGCCGTTGAAGGCGTTGACCACCTCGTAGCCTTTGGCGCTCAGCGCTGCGGTGACGAGCCTCACGATCGACGGCTCATCGTCCACGGCAAGAATCTTGTACGGCATGACTCTCCCCTCGTCGCTATCGGTCGCTGAGGATGTCAGCGACGGTCTGTCCGAGTACGCTAGGCGTGAATGGTTTGCAGATGTACTTCACCGCGCCGACCCTGAGTCCTTCGTTCTGCTCGTACTCCTGGCTGCGAGCTGACAAGAAGACGACCGGGATCGAGGCCGTCCGAGAATCGGACTTCAGCAGGTCAACTGCCTCAAGGCCGGTCATCACTGGCATCATCACGTCCATCAGAATCACGTCCGGGAGCCGCTCGGTGGCAAGGGATATTCCGGTAGGCCCGTCCTTGGCTTCCAGAACCTCGTGCCCCCTCTTCTCGAGCGCAAACGCAACAAGCCGCCGAATATGCGGCTCGTCATCTACCACGAGGATGAGGCTCATGCCAGCTCCTCATCTGCACCGAGCACGGCGGCCACTCGCATCGCCAACGTCTCGGGTTCGAAGGGCTTAGACACGTGTTCCGCGGCAAGCTTGAGGATGTCGGTCTTGTCGTGGTCGATGCGGTGCGCGGTCATGACCACGATGGGGATGTGGCGCGTCTCCGCATTCCCCTTGACCGACTGAATGACCTCGTAACCGTCCATGACCGGCATCTTCAAGTCGAGAAGGATGAGATCGGGGGGCGTGGCCTCAACCGCCTGCATCGCCTCCTGCCCGTTGTAGGCCTGAGCCACGGCGAACCCACGAGCCCTCAGGGTGTGCGCGAGGGAGTCCGCGATGTGTCGGTCGTCGTCGACCACGAGGATCACCGGCGACGCCTTCGCACCTACCAAGTCATCGACGAGCTTGATGAGCCGGGACTTGTCGATGGGCTTCTCCAGATAGTCCGCCGCACCCAACCGGAGGCTCTTGCCCTCGTCGGTGACGATCGAGAGTACGACTACGGGCACATCGGCTGTGGCCGGATCCTCCTTCAGATGCTGGAGCAGGTCGAAGCCGTCGTGATCGTCAAGCAGGACGTCAAGGGTGATCAATGACGGCTTGGTGTCTGCCGCTGCCGCGAGCGCTTCGCGTGCCGTGTGGGCCTTCATGACGTCGTAGCCGCGCTTGATGAGGAACGTTTCGATCAGACTCGCGATCTCAGGGTCACGGTCGATCACGAGTACGGTACCGCCGTGCGTCTTGACCGGCCCCTCGACGGCCGGCATGCGGATCAGCTCGGATGGAGCGATGGGCACGCTGAAACCAAACGTCGACCCTTCGCCCAACACGCTCGTGACGCTGACGGCACCGCCGTGAAGCTCGACGACACTCTTGCAGATGGACAGCCCGAGTCCTGTGCCTCCGATCTCTCGCGTGAGTGACGAGTCGACTCGGAAGAACTTGTTGAACAGCTGCCGTTGGTCCTCCTCAGAGATTCCCAGCCCGGTGTCGGTCACGCGGAACTCAACGAAGTCGCCTGCGTGTGAGGCCCCTAGGGTGACCTCGCCGCCGCCGGGAGAGTACTTGATCGCGTTGCTCGTCAGGTTCATCAGGACCTGTCCGATGCGGTCGCCATCGACCGCCACACGCGGTAGGTCGGAGGGAATCCGCGCCGTGAGGGTGATACCTGATTGATCGGCGTAGGTGCGAAACGTACCCATGACCCCGTTGATGATGTCGATGGGCTCAAGGGGCTCGATCCTGAGGTGGACTCGTCCAGACTCGATGCGCGATATATCGAGTAGATCGTTTATCAGGGAGACGAGGCGGTCCGAGTTCTCCTGCACGATCTGCAAGAACTCGCGCTGGACGTCGTTGATCTCGCCGGCTTCACCGTCGACGATCAGATCGACGTAGCCCTTGATCGAGGTGAGCGGTGTGCGTAGCTCGTGGCTGACCATGGAGACGAACTCGTTCTTCATGATGGCGATCTCACGGGTGGCGGTCACGTCGTGAAGCGTCGAGATGCACCCGAGGTAGTGCCCATCGCGGTCGGTCACCGGGCTGGTTCGTACCTCCAAGAAGCGGTGTTCGGGTTCGGCAATCTCGATCTCGACGGTGCCCTGAGCGCCCGGGTCCCCAAGCGCAGGGCCGTTCACGGCCCGGATGTCGCAGCCGACACAGCGTTCTTGCTTGTCTCTGAAACTCAAGGCCTCACCGTCCGGCCCCGGGGTGCCGTGTTTCAACCAGCAGCGCAGGTCTTCGCTTCCGTACTGGGGGCATTCGACCACGCCGCATGCGCGGGTCTGCCAGCACGGCATGCACTGCGAAGCGTCCGCCGGCTCGAGGCCGAGCAGCCCCGACAGAGGCGCTTGGTTGCCCACTGCATCGAGAAGGCTCTCCCCGAGCAGTTCGACTGCAGCAGGATTGACGAAGGTCACACAGTCATCGGGCGTGAATACGATGAGGCCATCCCCCACACTGGACAGGATAGCCTCGAGACGCTCTTGCTGTTCGAACAGCTCACTGTCATCCCTGACCACCACGGCCACACCGGATTCATGATCATCGCTGTATGCCGTGACCGTGCATCCGAGATGGCGTCCTCGATGGGTGATTCGAAGTGTGCGGGCGTCAGGCCCGTCAATCAGAGCGCTGCGAACCGCCGCCTGCAGCTGAGTGCAGCCCAGCGTCTCGATCGGTGCTCCCACGGCGGCGTCTCGCGCGATGTCGAAGACATCGACCGCTGCCTCGCTCAAGACGCGGATGTTGCCCGTGCCATCAATGACGACGAAGCCCTCAGACGCATGTGCGATCAGTGTTCGCAGGTGAGTGCAGCGACGCAGTTCGCGATCACCCTCAGTCACGGTCGGTGCCTTCCTGTGCGCGATTCCGGTCCAGTGGTCCCTCTTCGACATCGAGGGAGCCGAACCTTCAACCAACGCGAACAAGGCAGGAGGGCGATGCGCCATGGCGAATAGGGTTTGTGTCGATTCACCAACCGGGGGGGTGCTCGTGGGGGGCCGCAGAGTGCTCGTAGTCGACGACGACCGATTGATTCGAATGCTGATTCAGGCGTCGATCAAGTCGCTCGACTGTGAAGTGCGCGAGGCCGTTGACGGCGAGGACGCGCTTAACGCCGTGGAGGAGTTCTGCCCGGATGTGATCGTCCTTGACGTGGTGATGCCCAAGCTCGACGGGTTCGCTGTGCTGGAGCGTTTGCGATTGTCCGCCGACGGCCCCGGCTACAGGATCCTGATGCTGACCACTGCAGTCGCGGCAGCGGACCACGAACAAGCCCGGTCCCACGGCGCTGACGCCTACATCGAGAAGCCGTTCGACCACGGGGAGCTGCGAGAGCTCGTCGCGGAACTGCTGTCACAGGGTGCTGCTGGCTAGGTCGTCGCGTCGGTGCTCAAGTTGAATCCGTCGTGAAGGGCACTCACCGCAGTGCGCGCGTCTCCCCCGGGAATCAGCACGGAGATCGTGGTGTGTGAGTCGGCGGTCTGGAGCACACTGACTCCGGCGTTCGACAGGCACTCGATCGCGCGGGCCACGACACCGGGGACTCCATGCATACCCGCTCCGACCACTGTCACCTTAGCGAGGTCGGGCGTGAGTTCACAGGGCAGTCTCAAGGCGTCAACGGCCCGTTTGGCCCGTCCGAGCGCTTCCGCCGAGACAGTGAACACGAGTGCGTGCCCGACGGGTGTGAACATATCGAGCGAGACGCTGGCATCCGCAAGCGCCCGGTACACGCGAGCCTGGGCTCGCATGTTGGCATCGGAGCCCTCATCGGCGAGCAGATCCACGCGCAGGCGTACGATATCGGTGGCGCACGTGACGGCGGTTGCGACGACATCTGGTCGTAGGGCGCCGATATCCGACACACGGGTGCCGGGGTGATCTGAGTAGGTACTGCGGACGCGTACCGCCAGCCCGCTAGCCAGGGCCATCTCGGCGGCAGGTGTGTGCACGACCCGACTCCCGGCGCGCGCCATCTGGAACAGTTCGTCGGCGCGGATCACTTCAAGGACGGTCGCAGCCTGGCAGGTGCGGGGGTCGGCGGTCATCACGCCGTCGACGTCAGTGTAGATCTCGACCTCCTCGGCGCCCAGAGCCACCCCCAAGGCGCATGCGGTGGTGTCGCTTCCACCGCGACCGAGGGTGGTGATCGCTCCCGACGCGCTCATGCCCTGGAAACCGCAGACGACGGGCACGGCGCCGCGTGACAGCAGTGATTCGATCGGACCGGTGTGCAGCTCGGTGATGGATGCGCGGTCATGAATCCCGTCGGTGAGTATTCCTGCCTCGGGCCCGGTCAGGGCGATGGCATCGATGCCGGTCGAACGGAGCTCATGTGCGACGACGACGGCGCTGATGACCTCTCCGACGCTGGTCAACAGGTCACGTTCTCGTAGGTCGGTCGGCAGGTCCGCTATGAGGGAGAGCAGGGTATCGGTGGCGTACGGGTCACCCTTGCGGCCCATGGCGCTTACAACGACGACGGGTCTACGTCCGAGCGCAAGAGCTGCACAAACGCGTCGCGAAACGGCCAGTCTGCCCTCTGATGTCGAAACCGAGGTCCCGCCGAACTTCATGACCACGACCGAACGCTCCCCCTGCGGCGCAGCGGTCACCTCATTCGCCCATCAGATTCTCGAGTCCGACCACCAGTCCGGAGCGTGATCCGACCTCTCTGATGGCCAAGATGACTCCGGGCATGAAGCTGGTGCGGTCCAGGGAGTCATGGCGAATCGTGAGCGTCTGACCGGGTCCACCGAAGATGACCTCTTGATGAGCCACCAGTCCAGATAGCCGAATCGAATGGACATGAACGCCGTCGACCGTGGCGCCCCGAGCACCTTGCATTCCGGGCAGCTCGGTCTCGGCGCCGGGTGTCTCGGGCCGCTCGCTGCGTGCCGAAGCGATCAGTGCAGCCGTTCGCACCGCGGTTCCTGAGGGCGCGTCGGCCTTCTGATCGTGGTGCAGCTCGACGATCTCGGCGTGAGGCAGGTACTTTGCCGCCCTCTGGGCGAACGACATCATCAGTACCGCACCGATGGCGAAGTTGGGCGCGTAGAACAAGCAGGCACCGTCGACTGCGGCCGAGGCGATGTCATCCAAGGTCTCGTTGGTCAATCCCGTGGTTCCAACCACGCAGTGCACGCCGTGGGTCAACGCGATGCGCAGGTTCGCCTCGACAGAACTGGGGTGGGTGAAGTCGACCATGACATCCGGGGAGAACTCGGCGATGGCGGAGGCAAGGTCTGGTATGCACTTCACGCCGCCTTCGAGCAGACACCCCGTAACGGTTGGGTCGACAGCAGCCACGAGCTGCATGCCTTCGGCTGCAGCCACTGCGTGGACCACTTCAGAACCCATGCGCCCCCCGGCGCCTGCAACCATGACGCGAATCATAGAACCGGCTCCTCGAGTAGCGCTGTCACTTCGTCGGCATCGACGGGACCGATGACGGCGAGCGCGTAGGGCCTGTCAAGGGCCTCGCCTGCCACTCGCTTGATGTCAGCCAGGCTCACAGCGTCAAGCCGCGCCATGATCTCGTCGAGGGAGAGGATCTCGGATTCGGTGGTGGCCGCCTCGCCAAGGCGCATCATGCGGCCCGTGGTGGACTCCATGCTGAGCGCCCTGCGGCCCTTGGCACCCTCACGGACGCGCTCCAGCTCCTCCTCAGTCACGCCGTCCACGATCACCTTGGCGATCTCGGAGCGGACGATGCGGATCACCTCGGTGGTGTTCTTCGGCTGGGTACCGGCGTACACCGAGAAGACACCGGCTCCCTGGAACAACTGCGGCGAGGAGCCGACGGCGTACGCCAATCCCCGCTTCTCGCGGATCTCATGAAACAACCGCGAGGCCATGCCCCCGCCGAGGATGCCGTTAAGCATGCTCAGAGCGAAGCGGTCAGGGTGATTGGACCCGAACGTCTCGGTGCCGATGACGATGTGCGACTGCTCAGTGTCCTTGTGAAGAACGCGCGCACGGGGGCCGGCTAGGGCAGTGGGTCGCTTCCGGATGCCGCGAGGCCCTGCCGCAAGTTGGAGATTGTCTCGAGCGGAGGTCACAAGAGCGTCGTGGTCGATGCTCCCGGCAGCGACCACGAGCGTGTTGCCGGTGAGGTAGTGACGCGTTCGAAAAGCGGCGAAATCGGCGTGAGAGAATCCGGATACCGTTTCGCGCGTGCCGAGGGTCGAGGCGCCGAGCGGATGATCCGGCCAGATGAGCTCTTCGAACAACTCGTGCACGTGGTCACCGGGATCGTCATCACGACGCGAGATCTCCTCGATGACCACGTTGCGCTCGAGGTCAGCTGATTCGTCAGAGAGACTCGCATTGCTGATCATGTCGCCGAGAAGGTCGAACGCGACGTCGAGGCGCTCGTCGACGAACCGGGCGTAGTAGGCGGTGCCCTCTTTCCAGGTGAACGCGTTGAACTCAGCGCCCATGCCGTCGAACTCCTCAGAGATGGCCTTCGCCGTGCGCTTGGGGGTGCCCTTGAACATCATGTGCTCCATGAAGTGGGACATCCCCGCCTCCGCGGGGCTCTCATCGCGACTGCCGACCGCGAACCAGATGCCGAGAGCCACTGAGCGGACTGAGTCCATCGGCTCGGACATGACGGTGATGCCGTTATCGAGCACCGTCTTGCGATAGAACATGCGTCAACTCCCTCGTAAGTGCGTAAAGCCACTGTGAATCAGAGTACCCGATGCGCCTGACACGCGTGCGAAGAAGCGGAACGGCCCCCGTCTGAGGGGGGCCGTCTGAGTAGCTTCAGTGTGCGCGACGGCGCCTAGCGACGGCGCGGGCGGCGGTCGTCGCCATCGCGGCGTGGGCCGCGGTCGCCGGACGGCGCGGAGTCGGCAGACCCTTCAGGCGCCGGCGGCTTGTCAAGGCGGTCGAGACTGACCTTGCCGCGGTCATCGATGTCGATGACCTTGACGTTGACTTCGTCACCGATGTTCAAGACGTCCTCGACCTTGCCCACGCGGCCTTGCGCAACGCGACTGATATGCAGGAGTCCGTCCTTGCCGGGGATGAGCTCAATGAAGGCGCCGAACGCCTGGATCGAGACGACTCGACCGTGGTACTCCTCGCCGACCTCGACGTCCTTGACGATGGCCTGAATGCGGCGGACCGCTTCCTCGCCGCCCAGGTCACGGGATGCGACGTAGATGGTGCCGTCTTCCTGAATGTCGATCTGGGCGCCGGTCTCTTCCTGGATGCCGCGGACGACCTTGCCGCCCGATCCGATGACCTCACGGATCTTGTCTGACGGGATCTTGATGGTGATGATGCGCGGCGCGAACTGGCTCATCTCGGCACGAGACTCACCAATCACCTCGAGCATCTTCCCCAGGATGAACAAGCGACCCTCTTTCGCCTGCAGAAGCGCCCTGCGCAAGATGTCCACTGACAGGCCCTTGGCCTTGTTGTCCATCTGCATGGCGGTGATGCCGTTAGGTGTCCCTGCGACCTTGAAGTCCATGTCGCCGAGGAAGTCCTCAAGACCCTGGATGTCAGAGAGGATGGCGACGTCGTCGCCCTCCTTGATCAGACCCATGGCGATACCCGAGACCGGGGCGGCGATGGGAACACCCGCGTCCATGAGGGCCAACGTCGAGCCGCACACCGAACCCATCGAAGACGAGCCGTTGCTCTCAAGAACCTCAGAGACGATGCGGATCGTGTACGGAAAATCGTTCTCCTCGGGGATGACCGGCAAAAGTGCGCGCTCGGCCAAGGCGCCGTGTCCGATATCACGGCGCTTCGGGCCACGCATGAACCCGGTCTCGCCGGTGGAGAACGGCGGGAAGTTGTAGTGGTGGATGTAGCGCTTGCCCTCCGACACGTCGATGGTGTCGAGGCGCTGCCACTCGTTGAGCATGCCGAGTGTCAGTACCGACAGCACCTGAGTCTGTCCGCGGGTGAACAGTCCGGAGCCGTGGGCGCGCGGCAGATAGCCGGCGACGTTGCTGATCTGGCGGATCTCAGTGACCTTGCGGCCGTCGGCCCGCTCCCCTTCTTCGAGGACCATGGCGCGCATGGTCTTCTTCTCAAGCTGCTTGAGGGCCGCCTTGATGTCCTTGCCCGATGCGGCAAGCTCGACCTCGTCGAACGTGGCAAGAAGCTCGTCCTTGACAGCCTGGACGGCGTCCATGCGGGCGTGCTTGTCGGGGTTATGAAGGGCGGCGCGCATGGTGTCGGCTCCAGCGGAGAACACACGCTCAACGATGGCAGGATCGATGACTGAGAGCTTGACCTCCATCTGCTTGATCTCAAGCTTGGCGAGGAATCGTTCCTGCACCTCGCAGAACGCGCCGATCGCCTCCTGCGCAAACATGAGCGCGGCGAGCATGTCTTCTTCGGAAACCTCCTGGGCACCAGCCTCAAGCATGTACACGGCGTCTTTCGAGCCTGCAACCACGAGGTCGAGATCCGAATTCTCAGACTCATCGAAAGTCGGGTTCACGAGGAACTCGCCGGTCTCGGGGTTGCGGCACACCCTGACGCCCGCAAGCGGACCCTCAAACGGGATGCCGGCAGCCATAAGAGCAGCCGACGCGCCCATGATCGAGATCACGTCGGGCTGGTGCACCTGATCGGCGGACAGAACCGTCGCGATGACCTGGACCTCGTTGCGGAAACCGTCCGCAAAAGCAGAGCGCAAGGGACGGTCGATCATGCGCGCGGTGAGGGTGGCCTTCTCAGAGGGACGGGACTCGCGCTTGATGAAACCGCCGGGCAGCTTGCCCGCAGCGTACATGCGCTCCTCGAAATCCACCGTGAGAGGGAAGAAGTCCAGGTCCTTCGGATGCCTTGAAGCGGTCGCGGTGACGAGGACGACGGTGTCGTCCTGACGAACGAGAACGGCGCCACCTGCCTGCTTGGCCAACTCCCCGGTCTCGAGGACGTACTCCTTGCCGTAGAGCTCAAACGTTTCAACTGTCTTGGTCATGTTCTCTCTTCTTCCCTCTGCCTCGATGACCGCAACGCCCCATGCGTGCGGCCAGTTCATGACGAAGGCGGGGATGCACCCCGCCTTCGATACTCCCGTGTTGGGTGTTTACCCGCGAATACCGAGTTGTGCGATGAGTTCGCGGTAGCGCCCGATGTCATTCTTCTTGACATAGCCCAGAAGGCGACGGCGCTGGCCGACGAGCTTGAGAAGCCCCCGGCGCGTGTGGTGGTCCTTCTGATGCATCTTCAGGTGCTCAGTGAGATCCCGGATGCGCTGCGTGAGCAGTGCGATCTGAACATCGGCGGAGCCGGTATCGGCTTCGCCGCGCTTGTACTCGGCGATTATCTGCGCCTTGACGTCCTTCTCGAGCGGCATACGTAGTCCACCTTTCCACACATTGTCCGCCCTGGTCCGGGATCGCCGCGAAGGTGGTCGCGTGCCTCTCAGGCCAGGGTATGGTCGATAGCCGAGGAAGTATACCACAGGGGGACTCGTTGGAAGCGGATGAATCTCAGGGGGCGCCGCGTGCGTGCGGTGCCACGGCGTGCCCCGCATCGACCTCAGAGGCGACGTGCGCCACCGAGCAGAAGTGAGCGCGCCTCATCGGCAGAATCGGCGGGCACCAGCAAGGTGAACTCGCGCAGCCAGTTGAAATCCGGGCGAGCGCTCTGTGACGCATCCGGGGGGAAGGGATCCCAGACGAACGGGATTCCCGCTGCGCGCAGAGGTCCGGTGACGAGCGCTGCTCCGACTCCGCCGTCGGTGAACAGCGTCGACATTCGGTGGGGACCGAACACCGCCACCCACGAGTCGTCATAGTCTCCGTAGTCGGGTTCACCTGAGATGCGGGAGACCGCCGCCGTTGCCTCCTCAAGGGCCCGGGGATCATCCACCAGTAGCTCGTCTGATGGCGCGAGATCAGTGACCGGCGCAGCGTCTCCCTGCACCAGCAGCGCGCTCTCTATGTCGTGAGCGATCGCAGCCGACAACTCTCGTTCGCTCGGGAACGCCTTCTGGTCACGTAGGCGATCGAGAAACTCGATGACGATGCGTTGCTCATAGAGGTCTCCGGCAAATCCGATGAGGTGTGCCTCGAGATAGTCTCGTGCCTCAGGGAAACTGGGGGGAGTTCCTACGGAGATGGCTGCGGGCCAACTCGAGCCGTCTTGGAGGAGAACGCGTCCGGCATAGACTCCGTCAGCCGGAATCGCGAGTCCCGTGTCAGGGTTCACGTTTGCGGTGGCGAAGCCCAGGTCCGCGCCGAGACCGCGCCCGTGATGAACCTCGCCCAGAACGCGGTGCGGCGCATCAAGCAATGCCGCCGCCGAGGCCACATCGCCGTGAGCGACAAGGGCGCGGATCCGCGTCGAGGAGACCGTCGCGCCGTCGACCATGATCAGTGGGTGCGGCTTGACGTCGATGTTGTGTTCCACACCCCAGACGTACAGGGTGTCGATGTCCCCTGCCCCCCCAGCTCCGAAGCGAAACCCCTCTCCAACACGAACGGCGACGGGGTCACAGCACCCGCAGATGATGTCGTCGAGGAATGCCTCCGGTTGAAGAGCGGCGGTCGCGTCGGTGAAGGGGACCACGACCACCGCATCGACTCCCGCTTGAAGTATGCGGTCGAAACGCTCAGCGGCAGTGAGCAGACGGGGTGAAGCGGCATAGGGATGCAGTATCTCGTCGGGATCTCGATCGAAAGTCACGGCGATGGAGGTCACGCCGAGACGGTGGGCATGGTCGGCCGCAGCGCCGAGAAGAGCGCGGTGTCCGACGTGCACGCCGTCGAACGCCCCGAGTGCCACGACTGCTGCACCAAGATGACGGTCATGGGGAAAGTGGATCACACGTTTCATCACGTGGTACCCCTGAGCGGTTCGGGGAAGACGACGTCGGCTTTGAGCAGGTTGCCTTCGCGATGGTACACGCCGCCCAGCCGTCCCGCGACAGTCACCGCGAAACGACCCGGCTGCCCGTCTGGTCTTACGAGCGGTCGACCGTGAGCGACCTCTTCAACGGTGGCCTCGACCAGCGGCAGCTCAAGGCCCGCACATGCGTCGGCGAACAGGCTGGCGATGCAACCCCGACCACTCGCCTCTTCGATCTCTTCCATGGAGTGGGCCTGAGCGAGGTCGAAGGCTCCGGAGGCAGTGCGCCTGAGGCCGCACAGGTGTGCTCCCGTACCGTTTCGTCGACCGATGTCACGCGCGAGGGCGCGGATGTAGGTGCCCTTGGACACCTCGAAGTCCGCGACCCATACCAAGGGGTCCGGCTGCAGCTCCACGAACTCAGCGCGAAAGATCTCGACGGGGCGAGGAGCCATCGTCAAGGGCTGTCCTGCGCGCGCGGCCTTGTGTGCCGTCTGCCCGTGCACCTTTATGGCCGAGAACGCCGGCGGCTCCTGCAGCTGGGGTCCCTCGAGCTCCGACAGAATCTCAGCCGCATGCGTTGAGCTGCGCAAACGATCAGGAATCACGGAGGACATGATGACTGAACCCTCAGCATCGTCAGTGTCGGTCTGGGTGCCCAGAGCGATAGAGGCCCGGTAGGACTTGTGAGCACAGGACAGATACGGCTCTAGTCGGGTGTAGGGTCCTACGAGCACCACAAGCAGTCCTGTGGCCAGCGGGTCGAGAGTTCCCGCGTGGCCGACGCGGCGCTCGCCCGTCAGGCGGCGGACCGCTGCGACAATGTCATGACTCGTGGGACCAAGCGGCTTGTCGACCAGCAGGATGCCCGACAAACCGCTCGCACCGCGGGGCGGCACCCGTCACTCACCGCCGGGCAGCTTGGCGAGGACCTGCAGCGCTACGTCGGGGACGGCTCCGGGGGCTACGGTGAAGCCCGCAGCGGCACGGTGACCGCCCCCACCGAAGCCTTGGGCGATGACTCCGACGTCGGCGCCGGTCTTTGCCCGCAGATTCCCCCGGACTTCGCTTCCGCGCTGTCTGAGGAGCATCACGACGTCGACTCCGCCCAGCACTCTGATGGCGTCGGGAAGGTGCTCGCCCTCCTCGGGCAGAGCGCCTGTCTCGACGAAGTCCTCGTCGGTCAAGAAGGTCCAGGCGACGCGACCGTTGTTGGCAAGCGTCAACCGGGAAAGGGCCCGCGCCTCAAGTTCGAGTGAGCCGGCGGTGCGCTCCTGATACACGAGTCGAGCGACTTGGGCAGCATCGACTCCCGCCTCCAGCATCTGCGCGGCGGCGCGAAACGCCTCAGCAGACGTGTTGTCGTACGAGAAGCGCCCGGTATCGGTGAGCAGGGCTACGTAGAGCGGCAGCGCGATCTCGACGGTGGGGGTGACTTCGAGGGCTTGCAGAAACTCCCAGACGATCTGACCCGTTGCGGCCATGGCGGGGTCACAGACGCAGTGCGCACCGTAGTGCACAGCGCCGGGATGGTGGTCGAACACGACCACTGAACCGGCAGACTCCATCAGCGGTCTGGCCTCGCCGAGTCGTTCTGCGACCGGGGTATCGAGAGCTACGAACACATCAGGTGTCGCGAGATCCGCTGCGGCGACATAGAGCGAGTAGCCAGGCAGAAACGCGTAGGTACTCGGAGCGGGGCGATCGTCAGCCAGGGTCGGTACCGCAGGAATGCCCGCCGCTCTGAGGGCGAGTGTCATACCGAGCACCGAGCCAACTGCATCGCCATCAGGTCGCACGTGCCCGCACACGATGACCGATGACGCCTTGCGAAGGGTGACCGCGGCTCGGTGATACGGAATCATGTTTCGGACCCTACTCGTCCTCGGGGACGCTCGGCTCGGCTCCGTGCCCGTCCACGAGGGTCGGCGGGACATTCGTGAGAGCCCGGGCCATGCGCTCGCCCGTGTCGACGCTGTCATCTATGAAGAAGCGCAGCTCAGGAGTGACGCGCCAGCCGAGCGTCTTGCCCAGAAGCGTGCGTACTCGCCCCTTGGCGGACTCCAGCCCGGCCAAAACGTCGTCGTAGCGGTCGGGATCGCCGCTGACATAGACGCTCGCAACGCTTTTGTCAGGGCTGACTTTGGCCCCTGTCACCGTCACGAGCGCGACGCGCGGATCCGAGATCTCGGTCGCCAGAATCGAAGCGACCACCTCGCGCACCTGCTCGTCCGTGCGTCTTGCGAACGATTCGCGGCTCACCTGAGCACCTCCTGGTCCTTAAGCCTCGCGGGCGACTTCGATCGTGCGGAAGCTCTCGATGATGTCACCCTCCTTGAGGTCCTGGAAGTTCTCGATGCCGATACCGCACTCGTAGCCCGCCTTGACTGACTTGACGTCCTCTTTGAAGCGTCGAAGCGATGCCATCTTGCCCTCGAGCACCACGGTACCGTCTCTGACGATGCGGACCTGGTCGTCCCTCGAGACCTCACCGTCCTGAACGTAGCATCCGGCGATGACGCCTGCCTTGGGAACTCGGAACAGCTCCCGCACTTCGATGCGCGCGGTATCCTTCTCGACGATATCGGGGGCCAGCATGCCCACGCGTGCGGCGTTGATCTCCTCGATCGCCTGGTAGATGACCCGGTACAGCCGGATGTCGACGCCTTCGCGCTCCGCAAGGGCCTTGCCTTTGGGCTCCGGGCGCACGTTGAAGCCGATGATGATGGCATCGGATGCGTCGGCGAGCATCACGTCTGACTCGGTGATCCCGCCAACCGCGCCATGGATGACGTTGATGCGGACTTCCGTCTGATCCATCTTGTCCAGCGCGTCCTTGAGTGCCTCGATGGACCCCTGCACATCCGCCTTGACCACGAGGTTGAGGTCCTTGAGCTGGCCCTCTTCGATGCGCGCGAACAGGTCGTCGAGTGTGACGTGCTTCTTGGTTGCCGCCTGCGCGACCAGGCGCCGCTTGAGCGCTCGATCCTCAGCCAGGTTGCGCGCGTCACGCTCGTCGGCGAACACGCGGAACTCGTCTCCCGCTGACGGGACGCTGGCAAGACCAAGCACCTCGACGGGCTCCGCGGGGCCAGCCTCAGCGACGTTCAGGCCGAGCGGGTTGAACAGCGCACGTACGCGACCGTAAGCGGTTCCTGCGACGAGAGTATCGCCGACCCGCAGCGTGCCGCGTCGCACGAGAACCGTCGCAACAGGTCCACGTCCCTTGTCGAGGTTCGCCTCGATCACGACGCCGGAAGCGTGCGCGTTAGGATTAGCGGTGAGTTCGAGCACATCGGCCTGCAGGAGAATCATCTCGAGCAGCCCGTCGATGTTGAGCCTCTTCTTCGCAGACACCTCGACGAAGATGGTGGTGCCGCCCCACTCCTCGGGAACGATCTCGTGCTCGGTCAGCATCTGCTTGACCTGCTCCGGGTTCGCACCATCCTTGTCGATCTTGTTCACCGCGACGATGATCGGCACACCTGCTGCCTTGGCGTGGTGAATGGCCTCGATAGTCTGCGGCATGACGCCATCGTCTGCGGCGACCACGAGGATGACGACGTCAGTGATGTTGGCGCCACGCGCACGCATGGCCGTGAAGGCCTCGTGACCCGGCGTATCGATGAACGTGATTCGTCGGCCGTTCTTCTCCACAACCGAAGCTCCGATGTGCTGCGTGATACCACCGGCCTCAGTGTCCGCAACGCCGGTCTCGCGGATCGCGTCGAGCAGCGAGGTCTTACCGTGGTCGACGTGACCCATGACGGTGACCACCGGCGAGCGCGGCAACAGATCCTCGGCATTGTCGTCGAAGGTCCAGCCAGCTTCCTCCTCAGGCTTGACCACCCTGACCTCGCGGCCGAGGTCTTCGCCGATGATCTCGAGAACGTCGCGCATCATCGGCTGATTGACGGTGAGCGGCGTACCAAGCAAGAACAGTCGCTTGATGATGTCGTTTGCCGGGACATCAAGAAGCTCCGCAAACTCGCCGACCGTGGCACCCTCTGTCACGGTGACAGAGTCGCCACCGCACGGCAGGTCCACGTGGGTGGCCTCCTCATGCAGGCGTGCTTCTTCTGCTTCCTCACCGGTCTTCTTGTGCTTCTTCTTCTTGCGTCGACCGGTATCAGCGGCTGCGGCTGCAACGGCTGCCTTGGCCTCCTCGATCACCTTGTCGCGCTGCAGCTGCTCGGCCTCGACGGCCATGCGCCGGTAGCGCTCCTCTTCCACCTTCTCGAGTTCAGCTGCACGCTCGCCTTCAAGGCGGCTCTTCTCAGCATCGATAGCGATCTCCAGCGGAGTCCTCGTGTCGAGACCGGCCTCTTCGACGACTGGCTCGACCGCGACAGGCTCGATGATCTCGGCAGCCTGAACCTCCATCTGAGCGCGCGCATCAGCCGTGTCAGCTTCGATGCGCGAGGCCTCCTCGGCGGCTGCGCGGGAGCGAGCGTCTTCCTCGAGGCGACGCTGCTCTTCCTCGCGGCTCTTACGCTCCTCTTCGCGGGCTTTGCGTTCGGTCTCCTCGGCTTTGCGGCGAGCCTCTTCTTCAGCCTTGCGCGCGGCCTCTTCTTCAGCCTTGCGAGACGCCACAGCCTCTTCCTCGGCCTTGCGCTCCGCTTCGATCTGGGACTGGCGCTCGGCAATCTCCGGGCCAAGCTCCTTCCGGATCTTGTCGACGTAGGCTTCCACCAGGGTCGATGCGTGGTTCTTGGCGGGAATCTTCATGGCTTGGAGCCGATCCAGCAGCTCCTTGCTCGTCATCCCGAACTCCTTTGCGAGCTCGTGGACTCTCATGCTCGGCATCTGTTCTCAGTCACTCTCCCTGGTTCGCGTCCTGCTTCGAAAGCAGTTCGTCGAAGTCTCGTCTCAGTCGTGCATAGTCATCGTCTTGCAGTCGCACCCGGAGCGCCGAATCGAATCGACGCCGCTTAGTCGCCTTCTCGTAGCAGTCCGGGTCCGCGCACAGGTACGCTCCCCTGCCGTTGGCCTTTCCTGTCGGATCCAACTCGACATGGCCATCGGGAGTCCGCACGATACGCACGAAACCACGCTTGTCCGATGACAAGCCGCAACCCGTGCAGGTGCGCGTGGGAGTCTTGCGCGGCTTCATCACTCGGAGGCGGCCTCCTTCTCGTGCAAGCCGCAGTGGTATCCGCCTTCAAGAGCACGGTTGCGGCAGCGCACGCCGGTAGACGTAACAGCACAGCATCGACCATCGAAGTCCTCAGCAGGCTCCGCGGATGATGAGGTGTTCTGGGTCAGTCCCTGCTCAAGTGCGATGGCCGAGCTCTTGATGTCGATACGCCACCCCGTGAGCTTGGCAGCGAGTCGAGCATTCTGGCCCTCTTTGCCGATGGCCAGCGAGAGCTGATCATTGGGCACGATGACGGTAGCGGTGTGAGAATCCTCGTCAACGATGACGCGGTCGACCTTCGCAGGCGACAGGGCGCTGGCTACGAAGACCGTGGGGACCTCATTCCATGGAACGACGTCGATACGCTCGCCACGAAGCTCGCCGACGACCATGCGCACACGGCTTCCCTTGGGGCCCACGCAAGCTCCGACAGGGTCCAGTCCGGGCTCTCGGCTCGATACGGCCACCTTGCTGCGAGCACCCGGCTCGCGGGCGACGCTCTTGATCTCGACGATTCCGTCGTAGACCTCAGGAACCTCGATCTCGAACAGGCGACGGATGAGGCCGGGATGCGTGCGGGACACGACGATCGAAGGCTCGTTGCCCTGACCCTTGCGGACGTCAGTGACGTACGCCTTGATGCGCTCGTTGTGGTTGTAGCGTTCGTTGGGCGGCTGCTCCTGCGGCGGCAGAAGGGCTTCGACGCCCTCACGAAGCTTGATGAGGGTGTAGCTGGACACCGACTGCTGGATCGTGCCGGTCACCGACTCACCGATGCGGTCCGCGTACTCCTCGAAGATGCGCTCACGCTCGGCATCCCTGATGATCGAGGTGATGACGCTCTTGGCGTTCTGGGCCGCGATGCGACTGACGTCAGGAGGGGTCACGTCACGCTCTTCGTAGGACTCGGCCTCGCCGGTCTCCTCGTCGATCTCGCCGACCGGCACGCGTTCGTAGACGTAGATGTGTCCCGACTCGCGGTCGATGGTCACTCGGGTGGCATTCTCCAGGTCAAGAATCCGCTGGTACGTGCTCGCGAGCGACTGCTCGAGCTTGTCAAGCATGTCGTACTCGTCGATGCCCTTCTCTTGGGCCAGCAGCTTCAAGGCCTCCATGACGTTCACGTCGGAGCTCATCTAGTTGTCGTCCCTTCCGCGATCGAAACTGACCGCGCCTTTGAGGCGGGCCTTGGCAATGTCATCGAATGGCACCGTGACGCTGTCGCCGTCGACGTCAAGCAGGATGGATTCGCCCTCGCGGCCTACGATGGTTCCGGTCCACGCTCCCCGGACTGACGCATCCGGGCGGGTCTTGACCTTCGCGGTCTGGCCGGTGAAGCGTTCGTAGTCCTCCAGCTTGGTGAGCGGGCGATCCACCCCCGGCGTTGATACCTCAAGGGTGTAGGGGCCAGAGATGGGATCCGCTTCATCGAGCGCTTCGCTGACCCAGGTATTGGCCGCGCAGATCGCGTCGATGTCCACTCCGCCTTCACGATCCAGAAGGACCCGGATCACGGGCGTATGACGACCGCCGGCCTGCTCTACTGCAACGAGTTCGAACCCGTGGTCGTGGGCGATCGGCTCGAGCAATATCGTGAGCTTGGCGCTCAGGTCCTTAGCGATCATGGCGGTCACCTCCTGGTCCACAGAACAAAAGAAGCGAGCGTGAGCCCACTTCTCGCGAAACGACAGATTCCTGTGCGGTGGTGATGATACCACACGCTGGCGGGGATGCCAGAGCAGCCACGGACGAGAATCGCCTGCTCTGAGCACACGACTCCTCAGGTCAGGCGGCCCCTAGTGCGCAAAGCGGGCCCGCTCTGTGCGAACACGCTCGCTCACGAACGACACCACCTCGTCGATGGGCACGTTCAGGCGCTCCTGGGTCGCGCGATCCTTGACCTCGATGGCACCCGAGGCCAAGCCCTTCTTCCCGACGATGATCTGGTAGGGCCATCCGATAAGGTCCGCGTCAGCGAACTTGACGCCTGCGCGTTCGTCGCGGTCATCAAGCACAACCTCGATGCCGGCGTCTGCAAGCTCGCTCCACAGGCGTGTCGCGACCTGGGCAACCTCGCCGTCGGCCATGAGCGGGAGAACCGCGACCTCGAGCGGTGCGATCGAGACTGGCCAGATGATGCCGTTCTCATCGTTGTGTTGTTCGATGACGGCTGCGAGCGAGCGGCTGACGCCTACCCCATAGCAGCCCATGATGAACGGACGTTCATCGCCATTCTCATCAGTGAACGTCGCACCCATGGATTCGGAGTACTTGGTTCCCAGTTGGAAGACCTGACTCACCTCGATGCCGCGTATGGAGGAAAGGATGCCGCCGCACGCGGGGCAGCCGTCACCAGATTCGGCCACGACGAGGTCGGCCCACGTCGTTACTTCGAAATCACGCCCCGGCATGGCGCCGAAGAGGTGGAAGCCATCTTCGTTGGCGCCAACCCCCCAAGCGACGTCGTCTCGAAGTGATGAATCCGCTATGACGAGCGTTCCCTCGGGAGGCGCGACCGGACCGAGCGACCCCCTTGGGATGCCGAAACCGGCGAAGTCCGCCTCCTCCAGAAGTACCACGCCGGCCATGACCCCCTCCGCCTTCACCTGGTTGAGCTCCCGGTCTCCCGGCACGCAGAAGTAGACAAGGCGGCCGTCAGGCGACTTGCCGGCCATCGTCTTGACGGTGTCGTGGGCAGAGATGTCGAACGCCGACGCGAGTTCGGCGATCGTCTTGATGTTCGGCGTCGCATGCCGGGACATCTCAAGGGGCGCCGTGGTCGACGGATGGCGCAATACGACGGAATCGGCGGCCTCGACATTGGCGGCCCAGCCGCATGCGCAGTACACGAGAGACGCCTCCCCTGCCTCAGCAAGGGCCATGAACTCCGTCGTGACGCTGCCACCGATCTGCCCGGAGTCGGCCACTACCGGCCGATAGCTGAGGTCGAGACGGTCACAGATGCGGCCGTAGGCGCGTGTCTGGTCATCGTAGTGCTCTTGGAGCGACTCCTGCGTCGCGTGGAACGAGTAGGCGTCCTTCATGATGAACTCGCGGCCGCGCAGCAGGCCGAACCGGGGCCTGACCTCATCGCGGAACTTGATGTTGACCTGATAGAGCGAGAGCGGAAGGTCACGATACGAGCGCACCTCATTGCGAACGAGTGCGGTGATGATCTCCTCGTGCGTGGGCCCAAGGCAGAAGTCGCGATCGTGCCGGTCTTTGAGCCGCGCGAGTTCCGGACCATACACCGTCCAGCGCCCCGACTCGTGCCACAGCTCCGCCGGCTGAACCACGGGCAGAAGGAGTTCCTGCGAGCCGATCGCATCCATCTCTTCTCGCACGATGCGCTCGATCTTGACGATGGAGCGCCACCCGAGGGGCAGGAACGAATAGATGCCGCTCGCCGCTTTGCGGATCATGCCAGCACGGAGCAGCAGTCGATGCGAGGCGAGCTCGGCCTCGACCGGATCCTCTTTGAGGGTGGGGGCGTAGAGAGAAGACATGCGGTGTGCGACGGTCATTGACCAGGCTCCGTTCGTGATGAGGGGGGCAACGCCGCGTCAGCCGATGCCTCGGTCGTGCGGATGGACGGTCTCCACGAGGGTCTCCGAGTTGGTGGCAAGCGACAGAATGAGCCGACCAACCACGTCGGGAACGATCACCGTGACGCGGTTTCCCTGGGCGATGAACGCATCGCGCAGCGCAGGTTTGACCGCAGGATCCCCCGATACATCGACGATAAGGTCGATCTGGTCGCCCTTGGCGGCCAATACGTCCGCGTGCTGGACGACGAACACCCCCCTATCACGGGCGATGGTCGCCCCGGGGCTGTCCAGATCGAAGTCGGCCACTCCTACCAACTCGACGTAGGGCAACTCGAGCATCTTCTCGATGAGCGGTGCTCCGGCCCGGCCGCCTCCGACGACGGCAACGCGTACGGTCTCAGACATGGCGAATCCCCCTGTGGACGGATGCGTTGAATGGACTGTGTGCAGCAGGATACCAGCAACCGCGCGAAACGAACGCCGCCTTCTCGGGACGTCACGCTCCCGACGACAGGCGGTCGACCTCCATCATGAGGGCCTCAACGATGTCGGACTCCGGTACCTTTCGCAGGGCCACTCCTTTGGCGAAGATGACGCCGACCCCACGGCCTGCAGCTACTCCGATGTCCGCCTCAGCAGCTTCACCGGGTCCGTTGACGACACAGCCCATGACGGCGACCTTGACGGGGCTGGATGAGGCCTTGAGTCGATCTTCGATCTCGGATGCGATGGAGAAAAGGTCGATCTCGCAGCGTCCACAGGTTGGGCAGCTGATGAGTTCGGGGCCACGGCGACGCAGGTCAAGAGCGGCAAGTATCTCCCATGCGACGCGCGCCTCTTCCACGGGGTCTGCGGTGAGTGAGACGCGCAACGTGTCCCCGATCCCCTCCGACAGAAGAATCCCCAGCCCCACGGACGACTTGACCGTGCCGGCACTGAGCGTTCCGGCCTCGGTAACCCCGATGTGCAGCGGGTAGGGAACCTCGCCGGCCAGCCGGCGATAGGCCTCGACCGTGGCGTTGACACTCGAGGCCTTGGCCGAGACGACGATGTCCTCGAATCCCCGTGAGACGAAGTGCGCGCAGAACGCCTGAGCGCTCAGGGCGAGTTTCACGGCAAGCGGTTCGTTAAGGTCACGGAACTCATCGGCCAAAGAACCGGCGTTGACCCCGATGCGAATCGGGATCCCTGCCTCGCCTGCCGCCTCGATGACGGCGTCGACTCGGGAGAGGTCCCCGATGTTGCCGGGGTTTATCCGAAGTTTGGCGGCACCCCTGCGCGCCGCCTCGACCGCGAGCCGATGATCAAAGTGGACGTCTGCCACCACGGGCAATGAACTGCCCTCGCAGATTGCGGCAAAACCGTCGAGGGCGTCAGCATGCGGGATCGCGACGCGCACGATTTCACAGCCGGCGTCCGCAAGCCTGCTGATCTGCGCCAAGGTCGCAGCGGAATCGCGCGTGTCAGTGCAGGTCATCGACTGGACGGCGACGGGCGCTCCGCCCCCCACAGCGACGGAGCCCACCTGTACCTGGCGCGTGGTGCGACGATCCCTCAAGACCCCTCCGGAAGACTCAGCCTGCGGCGAGGCGTGATACGTCTTGGAACATAAGGTACCCGATGAGCGCAAAGAGCAGGACCGCTCCCACCACTGAGATCCCGAGAGCCAGGTCCCGTGGCAAGGGGCGACCTCGGAGCTTCTCGATGATCTCAAGTGCGATCCTGCCTCCGTCAAGCGGCGGAAGCGGGAATATGTTGATCACTCCAAGGGACAGAGACAGCACGGCGACGATGAAAGCGTAGTCGAGCGGGCCCGACTTCGCGGCATCCGCAGTGATGTAGGCGGCGCCGATCACGCTTGACGACTGGCTCACGGACTCCGTGAAGGTCTGAGGGTTGAAGAACCCGGCGATAGCCACGAAGGTAAGACCGATGTAGGAGAACGACAACGCGAGTGCTTCAAGTACCGAAGGATTCACCTTCTCGAACCCAGGAGATACGCCGAGTTGCGCGTTCCCCGTCTCCGGATTCGTGCCGAAGACCACGCTGGTCGTCTTCGTGTCGCCGTCGCGCACGAAGACGACGGTCGCCTGCTCGCCCGGCTCGTACGTGGCTACAGCTGCCACGAGACTCTGGAAGTCCGTTGTCTGGACGTCCCCGACCCGGGTGATCTGGTCGCCCACCTTGATCCCGGCGAGTGCCGCGGCCGACTCGGAACCCACTCGGCCGATAGCGCCGGTTGGTTGGTCGAAGCCGAAGGCCGACAGGGTTATGGTGAAGACGAGTACAGCGGTCAGAAGGTTGAGCACCACACCCATGGAGAGCAGTACGATGCGCTGCCAAGTCTTCAGCGCACGGTACGTGACGCTGCGGGCACGATCGAGCAGCATCCCCTCGTCTTGGGCAAGCGAAGCGTCGAAGGTGCTGCGATAGGTGTACTCCTCGTCCTTGACCTGCTCGAGGGCACTCCAGTCGGAGAGGGTGAGAAGCAACCTGTCGGCATCAGCTTCATCGATACCGAGTTCGGTGGCCACGGTGAAGGCGTTTGCGGTGCCGTGACGGGTCACTGAAGCGAGTGCGGCGCCCAGTTGTGGATCCTCGGGTCCCGGCTCCATCCCGGCGATCCGCACGTAGCCCCCGAGGGGAATCGCGGTGATGCCGTAGGTTGTCTTCTTGCCACGAAACCGGATCGCCGGACCGGGCAGCCCCACCATGAACTCGTGGACCTTCACGCCGAAGAACCGAGCCGCCATGAAGTGACCACCCTCGTGGATGACCACGAGGAGGCTGAAGGTCACAACGCCCCAGAAGATCGCAGAGAAACCATCGCTCATGCGGTGCCTTTCGTGTGTTCTCGCTGACGCCTTGCGAGTCGGCGCGGACTGATTGGAGGCGTGTGGTGCAAAGGCCGCGCCACCGCGGCCAAGGAACTCAGAGTGCAGCGATACTGCTGGTGGCTGCCGAACGGGCCCAAGCGTCAACCATCTCGATCTGCTCGACCGATGACAGAGCCTCGACGTGGTGATCGGTCATGACCGCATCGACCGTTCGCTCTATGTCGAGGAACGCACAGCGTCCCTCAAGGAACGATGCGACCGCGATCTCGTTGGCGGCGTTCATGGCGGCGGGCATGGTGCCACCGATTCGGCCCGCCTCGAAAGCGAGCACCAGGCAGCGGAACGTGTCGAGGTCGGGATCGGCGAAGTCGAGGCGGCCGAGCAACGCAAAGTCCACGGGCTCGATGGGGCCGGCCCAGCGTCGCGGCATGGACAGCGCGTACTGTATAGGGATCCGCATGTCCGTCGCACCAAGATGGGCCTTCACGCTACCGTCAGTGAACTCGACCATGGAGTGTACGCAGCTCTGCGGATGGAGGACGACCCGAATGTCCGGGTAGGGGGTCCCGAACAGATGGTGCGCTTCTATCACCTCAAGCCCCTTGTTCATAAGCGTGGCGGAGTCGATCGAGATCTTCTGGCCCATGTTCCACGTCGGATGCGCCAGTGCCTGAGACGGGGTAACCCCGACGAGATCAGAACGACTGAGGCCCCTGAACGGCCCGCCGCTGGCCGTCAACCAGATCCGGGAGACATCGCGTTCGTCTTCGCCGACAAGGCACTGATGTATCGCCGAGTGCTCGCTGTCGACCGGCACCAACTGGTCCGGCTCGGCCAAGGCAGTGACCAGGGGTCCGCCGACGACAAGAGACTCCTTGTTGGCAAGGGCGAGCGTGTGCCCTGCCTTGAGCGCCTCGATGGTGACACGCAGCCCGGACGATCCGACCAGCGCGTTCAAGACGACATCGACATCATCGCGTGCGGCCAGTTCGGCGACGGCCGCAGCGCCTGACGCCACTTCGTGGCCGGGCAGTGCATCACGAACGCGATCTGCGGCGTCCTCATTCGCAAGGGCAATGGTCCGGACTCCCAGCTCGCGAGCTTGCTCGATGATCATGTCGGCGCTTGAAGCGGCGGCCAGAGAGACGATCTTGATCTGTTGCGGGTGAGCGGCCGCGACCTCGATCGCTTGGCGCCCGATGGAACCTGTGGATCCGAGGACCGCAACGCGGAGCGGTTCGCTCATGACACCCCTCCCCACACGAGAATCCAATACGCGACAAGGCAGGCCAGAATCAGTGAGTCGAGGCGATCAAGAAAGCCCCCGTGGCCAGGCAGGGACGTTCCCGAGTCCTTGACCCCGGCCTCACGCTTAATGCGTGACTCGGCAAGATCGCCGATCACGGATGCGACGCCCACTCCAACGCCCGTCACGATTGCAAGCCACAGAGGCGGGGCTTGTCCGGGTACGTCAGGAATCAGCGTCCATACGAGCGGCACGAGCGCCCAAATAGCCACGCATGCGACGAGTCCGGCGACGAAGCCCTCCCATGACTTCTTCGGAGATATCACGGGGGCCATCTTGTGACGACCGATGAGCGATCCGATGAAGAACGCACCGACATCACTGAGCCACACGCTGAGCACGAGGGCGAGCGACAAGACCAACCCCGAGTTCAGATCCCGAATGAGCACGAGGTAGCTCAGAAGGAAGCCCGTGTACGCCGCACCGAAGATGGCCTCGGCGGTGTCAGCCGTCCGGACTCTGATGATCAGGGTGTGCCACAACAACGACGCGGCGATGAGGGCAGTCATCACCGACATGGTGCCCGAAAGCCCCCACAGCGCAGCAGCGAGGGGCATGATCGCGGCGGCGAAGGCGCCGAACAACTCGTTCGGGAGACGGTCTTCACGACGCTGCATAGCGTAGAACTCAGCGGCGGCGAGTCCCGCCATGACGCCGAACAGCACGGCGGTGACATACGTGCCGGCTGCAAGGGCGACAACCACCGAAACCGAGTACAGGGTCGCCGTCATGACCCGGGGTCCCAGAGACGCCTTCTTGATACCTGCCGGCTCCTCGACCACCGATCCAAGCACGTTCGACCTCATGAGCTTCCTCCGAAGCGCCGGTCTCGGGACTGAAAGTCGACTACGGCATCGAGAAGATCATCCCGGTCGAAGTCAGGCCACAGGGTCGTCGTGACCCAGAACTCGCTGTAGGCGATCTCCCAGAGCAGGAAGTTCGAGATACGCATCTCGCCACTGGTACGAATCAACAAGTCCGGGTCGGGAATCCCGGCGGTCGACAGGGACGCGGCGATCAGGGAGTCATCGATGGCATCGGGTTCAACAAGGCCAGAAGCGACCTGCTTGGTGATGGTACGGACCGCCGAAGCGATGTCGCCACGTGCGCCGTAGTTGAGGGCCACAACAAGGGTAAGCCCCGAGTTGGCAGCCGTACGCTCGACGCAGCGGCCGAACACCTGCGCTGTCTCGGTGGGTACGCCGTCCATGGACCCGATGGTACGGACACGAACGGCGAGCTTCTCCAAGTTGCTGAGCTCGCGCTCGAGCACCTCAACGAAGAGGGTCATGAGCCCAGAGACCTCGTCTCGGGGTCGGTTCCAGTTCTCAGACGAGAAGGAGTAGATAGTCAGATAGTCAACGCCGAGTTCGATGGCCGCGAGGATGCACTCGCGAACCGCTTTGGCACCGGCTCTATGGCCGGCCAGCCGCGGCAGTCCTCGCTTTGTGGCCCACCTTCCGTTGCCGTCCATGATGATCGCGATGTGCGACGGCACCGAGTCGACATCGAGTCGCTCGAGGAGCGCGGCTGCGCGCGCGCTAGGGAAGAAGTCCGTGCTGGGCAAGGCGGATCGAGTCACAGGGCGCTAGACCTCCATGATCTCGGCCTCTTTGCGCTTCATGGCTTCGTCGATCTCCTTGACGTGCGCGTCGGTGGCCTTCTGCACCTCGGTCTCGGCGCGTCTGACGTCATCTTCAGACGCTTCGCCGTCCTTCTCAAGTTTGACGAGCTTGTGGTTGGCATCGCGCCGGATGTTGCGCACGCCGACGCGTGCCTCCTCGGCGTAGCCCTTACAAAGCTTCACGAGCTCACGCCGGCGCTCCTCGTTGAGCGCGGGGAACGGCACGCGTATCACGATGCCATCGTTGCTGGGGTTCAACCCGAGATCGGAGGCTATGATGGCTTTCTCGATCGCATGAAGCACGGACTTGTCCCAAGGCTCGATGACGATCAGCTGGGGTTCGGGGGACTTGATCCCCGCGACCTGGTTGAGCGGCATGGGACTTCCGTAGGCGTCTACGGTGATCTTGTCGAACACCGCCGCCGATGCCCGACCGGTTCGAACGGTTGCGAATTCGTGCAGGAGCGCCTTGTAGGTCTTGTCCATGTGCGCGGACGCGTCTTTGATGATTTCGTTCGTCATCTCTTACCACCCTTCACGATGGTTCCGACAGGCTCGCCGCTCAGAGCGCGAGCGATATTGCCTTCCACCTCCATGTTGAACACGATGATGGGGAGATCGTTGTCCATACACAACGTGATCGCAGTACTGTCCATGACCTGAAGCCCTAAGTTGAGCACCTCGATGTAGGTCAGCTCCTCGAACATGACCGCATCCGGGTTCTTCTTGGGGTCCGAGTCGTAGACGCCTTCGACTTTGGTCGCCTTCATCACACAGTCCGCGTTGATCTCAAGCGCCCTGAGCGCCGCGGTCGTGTCAGTTGTGAAGTACGGGTTACCCGTACCTGCGGCGAAGATGACGACGCGTCCCTTCTCCATGTGGCGAACGGCCCGCCGTCGGATATAGGGTTCGGCAACGGCCTGCATCTCAATGGCGCTCATGACTCGGGTGTAGACTCCATGCCGCTCAAGAGAGTCCTGTAGCGCAAGGGCGTTCATCACCGTGGCTAGCATCCCCATGTAGTCGGCTTGCGCACGATCCATACCCGATGAAGATGCGGCCAGCCCACGGAAGATGTTGCCGCCGCCCACCACGATAGCGAACTCAACGCCCAGACTACAGACATCACGGATCTGCCGAGAAAGCGATTCGAGAATCGTCGGGTCGATACCGTACCCGACGTCGCCGATGAGTGCCTCACCGGAAAGCTTCAGCAGCACGCGCTTGAACCGCGGAGTATCGCCCACCATCGCCCCTCTTTCCAACGTGACGCTTCCGGTAACAACGCGACCAAGGATACCGCAGACGGGCCGACGCGTGGCGCGCCGACCCGTCTGAGATGAACACCTGACTCGCCAGGCTAAGGCTACTCGGCGGGGGCTGTCTCCCCTAGGGTCCAACGAGAGAACTCGAGGATGGAGATATCGTCCCCCACTTCCTTGGAGACCTTGGACAGGTACTGCGCGACGGTGAGATCCTGATCCTTCACGAAGACCTGCTCCGGAAGCACGACCTCCTTGAAGTACTTCTCGAGGCGACCCTGCGCCATCTTCTCCTGTATGTTCTCCGGCTTGCCCGACTCCGCGGCCTGGGCCTTGTAGATGGAGAGCTCGTGCTCGATGACGTCGCCGTCGACGGCCTCGCGGCTGGAGAAGAGCGGCATGGCGGCGGCTACCTGCATCGCGATGTCTCGTGAGGCCGTGCGAAACGCCTCGTTCACGCCGGTCGCGGCATCCGAGAAGGCGAACTGCACCATGACGCCGATCTTGCCTCCGCCATGGATGTAGGTGGACACGGCACCGGTGCCCTCGACTTCGAGACGTACGAAGCGGGCCACTCCCATGTTCTCACCGAGCTTGCCGACCGCTTCGCCGAGCACCTCTTCTACCGATAGACCGCGATCTGAATAGGGCGCAGCCATAAGAGCGGCCACGTCATCCGGAGCTGACGCCGCGACCGTATCAGCGAGAGTCTGCACGAAACCGAGGAACTCGGCGTTGCGCGCCACGAAATCTGTCTCGCAGTTGAGTTCGAGCAGCGCGCCGACGGTCCCCTTCTCATTGATGGAGGCGGCGATGGCGCCCTCGTTCGTGGCACGACCAGCCTTCTTGGCCAGGGCGGCCAGCCCCCGAGTACGCAAAACGTCGACGGCCTTGTCGAGATCTCCCTCAGACTCAACCAGCGCCTTCTTGCACTCCATCATGCCTGCGCCCGTGCACTCGCGCAGCTCCTTTACCATTCCAGCGGTGACTTCAGCCATCTTCAGAGGCTCCTTCGTGTATCGGATTCGTTCAAGCGTTCGGTCTTGCTCGATCATGTCAGGGCGGTGGATCCTATTCGCCGGCGGTCGCCTCAGGCTGCGCAGGTGCCTCGACCGGCGTCTCACTGACAGCAGGTGCCTCGGCGGGCGCGTCCGGTACGACGGGCGCCTCAGCAGCAGGAGCAGCTTCGATCACCGGGGATTCCACGCGATCGTCGACCACGACAGGTGCGGCCACGTCGGCGGGAATGACGTCCTGGCTGTCAGGGACGCCGCCGCGGCCGTCGATGATCGCGTCGGCGATCACGCGACACATCAGGCCGACTGAGCGAATCGCGTCGTCGTTGCCGGGAATCACATAATCGACTTCATCCGGATCCGCGTTGGTGTCGACGAGCCCGATGATCGGGATACGCAGTCGGCGGGCTTCTTTGATCGCGATGTCTTCGCGCTTCGTGTCCACGACGAAGATGGCGCCGGGAAGGTCGCGCATGTCGCGAACGCCGTCCAGGTTGGCCTTGAGCTTCGCCAGCTCTTTGCCGCGCACGATCTGCTCCTTTTTGGGCAAGGTCGCCATTCGGCCGTCGGCGACCATCGCCTCAAGCTCCTCCATGCGCTGCACGCGACCGCGCATCGTGACGAAGTTGGTGAGCATGCCTCCAAGCCAGCGGTTGGTCACGTACGGCATACCGGCGCGAGTCGCCTCGGACACCATGGGCTCCTGAGCCTGCTTCTTCGTGCCCACGAACAGAATCTGCTGACCGCGCTGTCCGACGCCGCGGGAGAACTGATAGGAGCGCTCCAGCTCACGCAGGGTTCTTTGAAGATCGAAGATATAGATGCCGGAACGCTCGGTGAAGATGTAGGGCTTCATCTTCGGGTTCCAGCGGCGAGTCTGGTGTCCGAAGTGGACACCGGCCTCAAGGAGGCTCTTGATGGTAACGACGGGCATACTTCTCCTACCTTCCTGGTTGATCTTCCGCCCGACTCATCCCCCGGCTGCGACCGCATCGAAACGCGGCACCTCGCGCCGAAGTCCTCGGGCGTGCGAATTTACGAGCCTTGGAACTATAGCAGATTGTTCACGGACTGAAAGCCCGATTCTAGTACTCCCTGCTGCACATCGGGCAGACGAAGTGCGCTTCGTACCATCCCGTGCGGTCAGACGCCGGGAGCATCTCGAGGGCCAGTTCGACCTCGCAAGCCGGGCACCAGAAGCGACGCGTCAGCCCAGAGTCCGCGACCAGTTTGTCCGCGTCGCCCTCATAGTCGCGCACCGAGATGCGATACCGAGTGAGGTCCGCGTCCTGCCCGCCCCGCACCATGAGGACCGAATGGACTCTCTCGGCGATATCGATCGGACGAACGTCGTTCTTGATGAGGTAATCGACGGCGCCCATCGAGACTCCCTTCTGGATATCGGAGTCTTGTCCGAGATTGGACAGGATGATGACGGGAATCGAGGACAGTCGCGGATCCTTGCTGAGAAGCTCCATCACTTCAAGGCCGCCCATCTTGGGCATGATGAGGTCCATGAGGATGAGGTCAGGTGTGTCGGTACGAAGCATCGACAGAGCTTCGAGCCCGTCTGCAGCCGAGATGACCCGGTACCCCGACTGCATGAGGCTGTCTGAGTACATTCGCCTCAGCAGCTCGGTGTCTTCAACCACAAGCACCGTCATCGACACGTGGAGCACCTCACTTCATCGGTGTGCCGCGCAACGTGACCAAGCACGACTCATTCGGATTCTACTTGATTCTACGGAAGGTTCTGCGCCGCGTGAAGCCGTGCGCGCAAACGAAGCACGGCCTTGGTGTGCAGCTGGCTGACGCGTGACTCGGTGACGCCGAGCACCTCGCCGATCTCCTTGAGGGTCAGACCCTCGTAGTAGTACAGGGCTATCACGGTCTTCTCTCGCTCAGGGAGCCGCTGAATGGCGTCCGCGAGGATCTCTTTGATCTCACTGCTCTCAAACATGGCCACCGGATCGGGGGCGGAGTCGTCACGAATCGCTCCGATGGCGCTTTGGCCGTCTTCTCGGTCGCCTCCGACCCACAGCTCCTCGAAACTCACCACGGAGGTGTAGCTCAGCTTGGTGAGGATTCCTTGGTACTCCTTCACCGTGACGCTCATCTCCGAGGCGACTTCGGCATCCGAAGGAACCCGTTTGAGGTTGTTCTCGAGACTGATGTAGGCCTGTTCGATCTCCCGGGCCCGGGAACGTACCGAGCGCGGCACCCAATCCATCGCTCGAAGCTCGTCGATGATAGCGCCCTTGATGCGTGCGATAGCGTATGTCTCGAACTTGATCTCGCGGGAGGGATCGTACTTCTCGATCGCGTCGATGAGCCCGAAGATGCCGTAGCTGATGAGGTCAGCGGTCTCTACCGTCTGCGGCAGACTCGCGGCCAGTCGCCCCGCGACGTACTTCACGAGCGGCGAGTAATTGAGGATGAGCGCGTCACGCGCTGGGGTGTCGTCTTCATTCTTGTAGCGCGCCCAGAGGACAACGACGTCCGACCGCGGCTCCGGCTTCATTCGATTGCCCCTATCGGTGAAACATGGAGGTACGTCAGGCGCGTGGATGTGACGACGCATGAACGTCCTGTAACCGCTTCATGCTGACGTGAGTATAAATCTGGGTGGTCGACAGGGCAACATGACCGAGAAGCTCCTGAATGGACCTCAGATCGGCGCCCCCTTCGAGCAGGTGCGTAGCGAACGTGTGACGCATGGCATGGGGTGACAGACCCGAAGTCGCCCCTGCAGCCACCAGGTGGCGGTGAAACACACGGCGCACCGCATCCGACGAAAGCGGCCGTCCCCTGCTCGACAGAAACACAGCGTCTGTGGGGACATCCTTGGCGCAAAGTGCGGCTCTGCCGTGCTGCAGGTAGGAGCTCAGTCGGCCGATGCCTATGCGGTGCACGGGAACGATACGCTGCTTGGATCCCTTTCCCATGACGGTCACCTGGGATTGCCCGATGTCGATGTCGTTCAACCTCAGAGCGGACACTTCACTGACCCGTAGGCCGCAGGCGTAGAGCAGCTCGAGCAGGGCGCGGTCACGCATGCCGCACGGAGTGGAGGGGTCGGGCGCCTCAAGTAGACGCTGGAGCTCGTCGGATGGCACAACGCGAGGCAGCCTTCTCCCGACCTTCGGGGTCGCCAGCACCGCAGAAGGATCCGAGGGGACGACCTCGGTATCGACAAGAAACGCGTAGAACGCGCGAACCGCTGCCAGCCTCCGCGCGATCGTTGACCGGGCATAGCGCGCAGCATCCAGTTCCGCCAGGTAAAGCCGAAGCTGCCTGTGGGTTGCGGTGAGCACGTCGATGCCCGTGCGATCGCCCCACTCTGAGAAGCGCGACAGATCGGCTGCATACGCCCTGACGGTGTGCGGCGAGAGCCCGCGCTCGGTCGACAGTCGAGAGAGGAACCGATCGATGTGGACCTGAATCTCCGATGTGGTCACGAGTGCAGTCCCTCATCGTGCGCGTCGAACACATCCGATCGAGATCTGATCAGTGCGGATGTGGCGTCCAGAGCGCGCTCAGCGTAGGCAGCGTAGCGCTCGCGCTTGCCACGCACACGGTCAGGCAAGGGCGGAACCAAACCGTAGTTGACGTGCATCGGTTGGTATCCCGTGGTCGCTGGGTCTGTAGCGTACGACACCAGCGCACCGAGAACCCCCTCGCGAGGCATGGTCACGGCAGGGCGGCCGGCGATCTGGGCCCAGGTGTTCAGCGCGGCAAGCAGCCCGGTGGCCGCGGCCTCCAGGTAGCCCTCGGTTCCCGTCAACTGCCCGGCGAGCCTGACGCGAGGTTTCGCGCGCACGGCAAGGGTGGCATCCAGCAGCGAGGGCGCATTGACGAACGTGTTGCGGTGCATCACGCCGAAGCGAAGAAACTCGGCTCCCTCAAGCCCGGGGATCAGGCGAAACACCCTCTCCTGCTCTCCCCACCTCAGGTTGGTCTGGAACCCGACCAGATTGTAGGCGGTGAGATCGCGATTCTCGGCCCTGAGCTGGACGATTGCCCACGGACGGTTTCCCGTGCGAGGGTCCGTCAGACCCACCGGCTTGAGGGCACCGAAACGAATCGCGTCGTGGCCCGTGCGGGCCACTTCCTCAATGGGCTGACACGCGGCGAACAGTTCACGACGGTCGAACTCCTTGTCGATGGCCCTACGTGCGTCAACGAGCTCGTGAACGAACCGCTCGTACTCGTCGCGGTTCATGGGGGCGTTGAGATAGTCGGCGCCCCCTCCCTTGCCATAGCGCGAATCGGCGAAGACCACCGACCGGTCGATGGAGCTGGCATCGACGATAGGCGCCGCAGCATCGTAGAACGCGAGCCGACCCTCGCCCACCAGATCGATGAGAGTCGGCTCCAAAGCGTCGCTCGTAAGTGGTCCGGTGGCGATGATGACCCTTCCCTCGGGCAGGGAAGACGCCTCACGGCGTTCGATCCGTATGAGTGGCTCGGCGGTGATTCGGGCGGTCAGGGCCACCGCGAACATGTCGCGGTCCACAGCCAGTGCTCCACCGGCGGGCACGGCGCACTGTCGGGCGACTTCAAGCACCTGTGAGCCCATCATCGTGAGTTCACGCTTGAGGGCTCCGGCGGCAGAAGTAGGATCGTCGCTCTTGAGGGAGTTCGAGCACACGAGCTCGCCGAACAGGTCCGAATGGTGCGCAGGTCCGCTACGGACGGGTCGCATCTCGATGAGCGTGACAGGCACGCCACGTCGCGCCAGTTGAAGTGCTGCTTCTGATCCGGCGAGACCGCCGCCGATCACAGTCACAGGGTGTGCGGGCTTCACGGCTGGGGCGGTCCTTTCGAATCGTCGAGTGCACCGCATTGTATCCCTGCAGCAGGGCGATCACGGCCCATACTTTCCATCGGGGTACCTACGAATGGCTCCCTGTGCTTCCAGGACGCCCACTCGACGAAGGACGGTCACGATGTCGTGACCGAGGAACAGGGCGGCGTCGTCCGGACGCATCGGCTCGGCGCAGAGGGCGGCAACCAGTCGGTCCTGCAGGTGCCTCACATCCGGGCTCATCGAAGGCCCGTCCGAGGCCGGTGGTCCCAGGTGAGACATGAGCGCATCCCTCAGGTCCGAGGGTTCGGTGATCATCGTCGCCCCCTCCCGAAGAAGCCGATTGCATCCACGCGAGTTGGGCGAGAAGATCGAACCGGGAATCGACAGTACCTCACGACCGGCCGCGAGCGCGTACTCCACCGTGGAGAGCGTGCCGCTGGGCAGACCTGCTTCGACGACGAGAACCGCCGCGCTCAGTCCCGCGATCAGGCGATTACGTCGGCGGAAGAGCCAAGGCTGCGGCTCGGTGCCCCAGGCCATCTCGCTGACGATGGCTCCCTCCCGCGAGATGGACCGAAACAGCTGTGCTGCTGCCCGCGGGTACGTCACATCGGCACCACCTGCGAAGACGGCCACCGTCACTCCGTCCGCCTCGAGTGCGGCGCGATGTGCTGCTTGGTCACAGCCGACCGCACCACCGGAGATTATCGTGTAGCCCGCTCGGGCAGCCCAGCCGGTCATCTGACTGGCGACCTTCAGCCCATAGGGTGTTGCATGTCGTGCCCCGACCACCGCGAGGCCCGCACTGAGGGCCGACGGGTCCCCGATGCCATAGAGAACCTCGGGAGGACGGTCGATCTCTCTCAGGAGTTGGGGATACTGTCGGTCGTTGACTGAGAGCTCGAACCGCTCTTCGGACCCCATCATGTCCCCTCGGTCCATCGGTACGACAATGCCTCCGCAATGTGGTCCATGGCGACGGCATCGAGATCATCGAGGTCGGCGAGCGTCCTGGATACGCGCAGAAGGCGGGTGATTCCCCGACCGGACAGATGGTGGGTCCGTGCGAGATCCTCGAGCGACTCCGCAGTACGGGCAGCTAGACGGCACGCGTCGAACAACGCGCGCCCACGCAAACGGGTCGCATCAGTCTCTCCCCGTGCGGACGCCCGACTGCGCGCTTCGAGCACCCTTCCTGCCAGGTGCGCGCTGGTCTGGCCGCTGCCGCCATCAAGCACTCGGCCCGGATCCGGTCGCCACACCGAACAGACGATGTCGATGCGGTCCATGAGAGGACCCCCGATTCGAGATTGATAGCGCGCTACCGCTGTGGGAGTGCACTGACAGGGTCGATCAGAATCACCAAGGAATCCGCAGGGGCACGGATTGGCTGCACCAACGAGGGAGAACCGTGTGGGAAAGGTGAGTCTGCCGTCCGCGCGGACCAAGGTCACCTGTCCGTCTTCCATCGGCTGCCTGAGTGACTGCAAGCAGGACGGTCCGAACTCCGGCATCTCGTCGAGGAAGAGCACACCGTTGTGTGCGAGCGACGCCTCCCCGGGTCCCGGGGGACTGCCGCCGCCGACAAGCCCGGCTGTGGACGCTGTGTGATGAGGTGAGCGAAAGGGGCGGGCGCCTGCATGGATTCCGGCGGTTGGGAGCCCCGCAACCGAGTGGACGAGCGCGGTCTGAAGTCGCTCTTCTCCGTCAAGGGGAGGCAGAATCGTCGGAAGGCGTCGCGCAAGCATCGTCTTTCCGGTCCCGGGAGGACCGATGAGAAGGACGTTGTGTCCTCCGGCCGCGGCAGTGAGCAAAGCTCGCACCGCCAACGCCTGTCCCGATACTTCGGCGAAGTCCGGTAGACCCTTCGCAGCGCGGGAGGGCTGCGAAGGGTTCGAGCCTCGTGCGATCTGTGCGGGTCTGCGCAGATCACTGAGATGGTCGAGTGCGTATGCGGTGAGGCCGGTCAGTGTCTGAACCGGCTCGAGTGATGTCGGGGCAACCAAAGGAAGACCGGCCTCGCGAGCCGCGACCGCGTGAGCGAGCATCCCCGAGACGCAGCGAACCGAACCGTCCAACGACAGTTCTCCCACGCTGTAGGCGTCACGGAGACGCTCCATGGCGATCTGGCCTGTGGCCCCTAGGACACCCATGGCGATCGGAAGGTCGAAGCCCGTACCGTGCTTGCGGAGAGGGCCCGGCGCCAAGTTGACCACGATGCGCGCGTTGGGCACGTCGTATCCGGATGAGCGCAGGGCGGACCGAACTCGCTCGCGTGCCTCCTGAACGGCCATGTCCGGCAGACCGACTATGGCGAATGTAGGTAGACCGGGCCCTACTTCGACTTCGACTTCGACCAGAGTAGCGACCACCCCCCGGATGGTGCCCGTCGCTGTGCGGCAGTGTCCGCTCATGCGGCTGAGTCTGGATCTGCCGTGAATGCGCCTCGGTGATGCCTGAGCAAGGCGCGGTCGGGTGCAACCACCAGAATGGATACGACATCGAACCGGACCGAGGTCTCGATCGATCCCGCGTGAAGAAGGTAAGCAGCAGCCAGTCTGGCGTAGCGCCGCTGCTTAGCCGGTGTGACCGCTTCGTCCGGCGTGCCCTTTGCGGGAGTCTTCCTGGTCTTCACCTCGCACAGAACGAGGGTCTCACCATCCAGCGCGACGATGTCCACCTCTCCGGCGGGGCAACGCCAGTTCCGCTCCACTATCGTGAGTCCGCTGCGCTCCAGGTAGGCCGCGGCTGCGTCCTCTCCCCTGTCGCCGAGCTTGCGTGATTCCTGGGTCATGTCGACCACCTCCTGAGCTCACACTCTCAGAAGGCTCTTGCCAAAGACTTAGCAGGGTCTTACGGCTCGGGAACCGCATTCAGAACAGCGATTGAGTACCTCCGCCAGGACAGAAGGTGCGTCGGTGGAGTGCGCTGGGGCCGTGAACGGCTATCGCATCGAGGTGCTCGCGAGTGCCGTAGCCCTTGTTCAAGGCGAACCCATACGCGGGATACTCCTCGTCGTGTGCGCGCATGAGCGCATCACGTTCGACTTTGGCGATCACCGAGGCAGCCGCTATCGTAGCGACCTTACGGTCTCCGCCGACGATCGCCGTTTCAACATCGAAGATCGAGAGCGGATTGCCATCGACGAGGACGTGGTCCACAGATACGGCAAGGCCGCGTACAGCCTCGAGCATGGCGCTCTTGAGAGCGTTGGACAGGCCACGCGAATCGACCTCAGTGGCTGGTACGTGAACGATGGTGTAGGCGATTGCGATCTCGCGAACATGCGAATCGACTTCTTCTCGCCGGCCCGGCGTCAGGCGTTTGCTGTCATCAAGGCCCTCGATCAGGGGTCGCGCAGGGAGAATGACGGCGCCCACGGTGAGCGGCCCGGCGAGTGCGCCCCTGCCCACCTCATCGATTCCCGCGATCGACGCGAAACCTCGGGCTCGTAAGTCGTTCTCCAGACGGTAGAGGCCCTCCAGACGGAGCGCCTCATCGGCCACTGAGTTGTGTCGCGCGCGGCCAGCTGCAACCGCCGCCTGAACCCCGGGGCGCCGATCGCCCTGGTAGGCATCGCACAGTTCAAGCAACCGCCGGTCCTGAGCCTCACTGATGAGGCGCCTGACTGTTGCCACTGATAACACGGAGACGTCACGCACGACACGACACCGTGAACGCACGAAGCGGGGCCGAACCAGTGGTTCGGGCCCCGCTTCCAATGATGCGGTTCATGATCTGGGCCTGCGTTCTTCCGGCCTAGAAGCCCTTCTCCCTGAGACGGGCCGCCTTGCCGACCTTGTCTCTGAGGAAGTAGAGCTTCGAGCGACGGACCTTGCCGTGCGAGAGGATCTCGACCTTATCGATCTTCGGCGAGTGAACGGGGAACGTGCGCTCGACGCCGACGCCGAAGCTGATCTTGCGGACGGTGAAGGTCTCACGGTTGGACGCGCCGTGACGACGCGTGATGACGCCCTGGAACACCTGGGTGCGCTCGCGAGTTCCTTCGATGATCTTGTAATGCACCTTGACACTGTCGCCTACCTGGAAGCGCGGCAGATCCTCACGAATCTGCTGCAGCTCAAGGGCGCGGATGATATCCATCGTTGAATTCCTGTTCTCACGTTGATTTCGGCAAGCCGCCTACCGGAGGGTGGGCGCGAGTGGAGAGTATAGACCAGGAGCAGGTCAGGGGGCAACGCATTCTTCCGGGGCGAGCAGTCGAGCAGTCGACCGCGCCCGGGTGTTTCAGTCGAGCGCTCCGAACTGGGTGGGAGGCCAGTAGGTCCAGAAGGCTCGTCCTCGAACGGTCTCAACCGGACGCGGGCCGAAGAACCTGCTGTCGCCGCTGGCAGGCCGGTTGTCGCCCATCAGCCAGACGTTGCCGGGAGGAACGACGACGGGCAGCGGGACGGAGCCCTCCACGCTGGGTCTCCCATGGACGTAGGGCTCATCGAGCTTCTCGCCGTCCACGTACACCAGGTCATCCCGGATCTCGACGGTCTGGCCCTCGGTCGCGATGACGCGCTTGATGAGCTGAGGATGCTGGGCCATCGGGTCGTCAAAGACGACGATGTCTCCGGCGACAGGCCCTCTTCCAAACCGGAAGGTGAGCTTTTCGGCGAGTACGCGGTTGCCCTCCATGATCGTCGGACGCATCGAGCCCGTGGGAATGACGAATGGTTGAACGACGAAGGCCTTGATTCCCTGGGCCAGGGCGAACGCCAGAAGAACCAGCAGCGCGGTTTCGATGATCCATCGAACGAAGGAGGTCTCCCGCGTCTTCGGTGGGCCGTCCGGGCTCACTGCGGCCTCCGACGCGTTTGATTCGGCATCAGGCAGCGGTGCGAACGGCTCGAGTTGATCGGTCACAGGTCTTCCTTCCGGGTTTCTGATGGGAACATCGTCTCCGAGTCAGCGAGGGACCGCTCCTCGGCGGTGAGATCAGCCGTGCGAAGTAGGTCGGGCCTGGTGCGTGCGGTGCGTCTGATCGATTGCTCGCGCCTCCATGCGGCGATGCGCCCGTGGTCTCCGCTTCGCAGCACGTCGGGGACGCTGGTTCCGCGGAAGACGGCGGGTCGAGTGTAGTGAGGATACTCGAGGAGGCCATCGGAGAACGACTCCTCCACCGAACTGCCATCATCGCCGAGCGCGCCGGGTAGCAGTCGTGTCACGGCATCCGCGACCACCATCGCAGGCAACTCTCCGCCGGTCAGAACGTAGTCGCCGATCGAGAGCTCAACGTCCGCCAACGCCAATGCGCGTTGGTCGAAGCCCTCGTATCGGCCGCACACGAGGACGAGGCGCTTCGCACGCGCGAGCTCTCGAGCGATCGACTGATCGAAGCGTCGACCGCTGGGCGTGAAGAACACCACGACACCGGGGTCCTGCTCCAGTGCCCTGACCGCCTCGACGGCCTCGAAGAGGGGTTCCGGCTTCATGACCATTCCCGGTCCACCGCCATAGGGCTCATCATCAGTCGAACGATGCCGGTCGTGCGTCCAATCTCTCAGATCATGGGAGCGAAAGACGAGCAGGCCGCGTTCCTGCGCGATGCCGAGAATCGACGTGGACATGGGCGCGTCGAACATGCGGGGGAAGATGGTGATGGCGTCGATGATCATGATTCTTGCCCCTCGGGTAGCAGGCCCTGAAGCAGCGTCACCTCAATGGTCTCTGCGTCCTCATCGATGACGTCCACGACATCGTCAATGACGGGGATGAGCACCTCTCCCAAGGGACCGCTCACGACCCATACGTCGTTCGCTCCCGTGAGGATGGTCTCCGTGATCGTACCGAGAAAGCCGTGTCGGGGATCGGTGACGCGAAAGCCGCAGTAGTCAGGCGTATCGAACTCGGGTGAGAGGACCTCATCAGGCACGTGACGGGATTCTGCGAGCAGTTCGCATCCGACCAGCAGCGCGGCAGCGCCGACATCCTCGACGCCGGCGAGCTTGAGGAGGGGGCCCTTGGGTCCGGGTCGAACACCGTTGACGATCGCGGTCCTGATGGTACTTGGCGGTGGCACAAGCCACACCTGGGTGCCCTGAAGGAACGAAAGAGAGGTCGCGGTGGTAGCTATCACCGCGACCTCCCCCTTGAGTCCGTGCGTCTTCACTATGCGTGCAACCGAGGAGTATCCTGCGTCGTCCATCGCGTCAGCCGACGATGTCGACCTCGACGTGACGCCCCTCGGCGCTACCAGCAGCACGCGCGAGCGTGCGGATCGCCTTGATGATCCGCCCGCCTCGCCCGATCACCTTGCCAACGTCGTCACCTTCAAGTGCGACCTCGAAACGCACGGTGTCCCCATTCTCGGTCACCGTGATCTGAACGGCTTCAGGCGAGTCCACAAGAGACTCGATAAGGAACTTGACGAGGCCTTCGGTGTCGGCTCCTGAGTGTGCCATGGAGTCCGCCGCTACTCGGCGGGCTCGTCGGCGGCATCCTCAGCCGAAGGAGCGGGCTCCTCAGCCGGGGTCTCCTCGACAGCAGGCTCCTCTGCGGGGGCTTCCTCGACAGCGGCCTCCTCAACGACCTCTTCAACCTCGGGCGCTGCGGCGGCTGCGGCTGCGGCCTCAGCGGCATCGGCAGCCGCCTTCTCCGCAGCGTCTGCTTCGGCCTGCGCCTTCTCAGCGGCCTTCTTCGAGACCTTGGACCCGGAATCAGGTGCGGTCTTCTCACCCTTGGCGATGGCCAGAATCTTCACAACCGCCTCGGTGGGCTGGGCGCCCTTTGCGATCCAGGCTTCGACCTTCTCGACGTCGAGTTCGACGAAAGAGGGCTCGGTGCGCGGGTTGTAGCGACCGACGACCTCGATGAAGCGTCCATCACGACGTGCGCGGCCGTCAGCGACGACCACACGGTAGAACGGCGCCTTCTTGGCACCGTGACGGGCCAAGCGGATCTTGACTGCCAACGATTTCACCTCCGGACAAGGCGGCCCGCACAGATGGGGCCGCTCCTTTCGAGCACAGCGGTTGAGTATGTTACTTCAAGCGGGCAACAAGGGTCAAAGAGGCGACGATATCACGCTCAGATCCCGCCGAAACCACCCGGCATGCCGGGTATGCGCATCCGCTTGCGACCCTTGCCCTGCATGCCAGCGAACTGCTTCATCATCTTCTGCGTCTCAGCGAACTGCTTGAGAAGCCTGTTGACGTCAGAGACCTCGACGCCGGCACCCCGTGCGATGCGCGACCGACGGGACCCGTTGATGGTCTTGGGCAGCCTGCGCTCCTTGTGCGTCATGGATCGGATGATGGCTTCTATCCGATCGAGGTCTCGTTCATCGACTTGCGCGTCGAGGTCCTTCAACTTGCCGGCACCCGGAAGCGACTTCAGCACGCTGCCCAGCCCGCCCATCTTGCGCACGCTGGCGATCTGGGTCACGAAGTCATCGAGAGTGAACTCCCCCGCGGTCATCCGCTGGGCAGCCGCCTCATCAACGTCTTCGGCGGAGGCGACCTCCTGAGCCTTCTCGATCAGGGACACCATATCGCCCATGCCCAGAATCCGCTTGGCCATGCGGTCCGGGTGAAACGTCGTCAGTGCGTCGGTCTTCTCGCCCTCGGAGACGAACTTGATCGGCTTGCCGGTCACGTGTCGGATGGAGAGGGCCGCTCCCCCGCGCGCATCACCATCGAGTTTGCTCATGATGATGCCGTCGAAATCGACTCTTCGAGCGAACGCCTCGGCGACATTGACGGCATCCTGACCGGTCATAGCGTCAACGACCATGAGAATCTGATCCGGCTTCACGGCCGACCTGATGGCGGCGGCCTCGGCCATCATCTCGTCGTCGACGTGGAGTCTGCCTGCGGTATCGACGAGCACGACGTCCTTGAGCTTGTCGATGGCATGGCGCACGCCCGCGCGGGCGATCGCCACAGGCTCGTGGCCCTCTCCGCGGTACACGGGGATGTCGAGCTCAGAGCCGAGGGCCTCGAGTTGGTCGATGGCTGCAGGGCGGTAGACGTCGCATGCCACCATCAGCGGGTGCTTCCCCTGCGTGCGCAGGAGCCGGGCCAACTTCGCGGTCGCCGTCGTCTTGCCCGAGCCCTGAAGCCCCACGAGCATGATCACGTTGGGGAGGCGTCCGGACAGGACCAATCGGCTCTCCGTATCGCCCAGCAGATGGGTCATCTCTTCGAGAACGATCTTGACCACCTGCTGTCCAGGGGTCAATGAGTTCATCACGTCGGCGCCGACAGCCTGCTCGCGCACCTTGGCCACGAACTCCTTGACGACCTTGAAGTTCACGTCGGCTTCAAGCAGTGCCATACGGATCTCGCGCATGGCGGCATCGACATCGGCCTCGGTCAGCCTTCCTTTGCTGGTGAGGCCTGCGAAGATGGACTGGAGGCGGTCTGAGAGGTTCTGGAACATCACGAGTCCTTGCTGGTGTGCGGTTGGTGGGACCTACACGCTACGACGGGCTTCTCCGGCGGTCAACGCGGCAACTGAATCTTGCGAATCTTGTGGACGGGGGCCCAGACCCACTCAGCCCTTCCCTTCACGGCAGAAAGGCGAATCGGGCCGATGAAGCGGCTGTCGAGCGAGATCGGTCGATTGTCGCCCATCACGTACACCGTTCCTGCAGGCACCTGATACGCCTTGAAGCGGCGGGAGTCCTGGGGATCGAAGATCACGTCAGTCCGTGACTCGGCAACGCCGTTGACGATGGGGCGGTCTCCTACCACTTCGATCGTGTCCCCCGGGACGGCTATGACCCGCTTGATGAGGGTCTCTGGTTCGCTGGTTCGTTGATCAAGGGTCTCGAAGCTGACAACATCGCCGCGCTGAGGCGAGTCATATCCCTTGGTGGTGAGGATACGCTCGCCATTATCGAGGGTCGGAAGCATCGAATCACCATTGATGGTGGACGGGCTGTAGAACACGTAGAAGACCAGCGAGAACGCGAGAAGCACAAGAGCGAGCGGACCGACGACCCATCGGCCGAGCGTCTGGCTTCGGTCCTTCTTGATCGGCGATAGTACGCTCTCGCCGAATTCGAGATCCTCAGTCACCGGACACCAGGGCGCGCGCAAACGTGAGTGCGTCGAATGGTCGAAGATCCTCAAGCGCTTCGCCGACACCTATGCGAACGATCGGGATCTTCAGCTCGCGGGATATCGCGACCGCGACGCCGCCCTTGGCGGTGCCGTCAAGCTTGGTGAGGACGATGCCGTCGACGCCTAGGGCGGCATGGAACTCTTTGGCCTGCACCAGACCGTTCTGGCCTGTGGTGGCGTCCATGACAAGGACGGTTCTTGTTGGCGCTACCGAGCGATCGCGCGTGACTCGCTGTACCTTCTGCAGCTCACGCATGAGGTCTGCTGACGTGTGAAGTCGACCGGCGGTGTCGATGAGGGTCAGGTCGGTCTTGGACTGTTCCGCGAGTACGACCGTGTCGAACGCCACGGCCGCGGGATCCGCTCCCCTGTCCCTGCGGACCACAGAAACGCCCGCTCGTTGGGCCCAGACGTCGAGTTGCTCGGACGCCGCCGCCCTGAACGTGTCAGCGCTACCCAGCAGAACGGTGAGACCTGCATCGGTGGCCTGCTTCGCGATCTTGCCCACCGATGTGGTTTTGCCCGTTCCGTTGACCCCGACCATCAAGACGGTGACCGGGTGCTCGGCGAACGGATCTCTCCCCACGACGAACTCCTCGGCGATACGGGTGACGAGGCGCTCGATGACCGCTGCGGCGTCCGGAAGCGCCTTGCGAGCGGCCTCGTCCCGCAGGGTATCGACGATCTCGGTGGAGGCGGTGACGCCCACGTCTCCGCCGATGAGGGCGTCTTCGAGCTCCTGCCAGAACTCCTCATCGAGGTCCGGGCCACGTCTCAGCAGTACGTTGAGCTGCTCGCCCAGTCGTTCGCGACTGCGACTGAGACCGTCAGAGAGCCTACTGAACCACGCCGAGCTCATCTGCGACCTCCCCGACGTTTCCGGCACGGTCGAGCTTCTGGCTGACCACTTTGCTGACGCCATCCGCCTGCATCGAGACGCCGTAGAGCACGTCAGCCATCTCCATGGTGCGCCGCTGGTGGGTCACCACGATGAACTGCGTGTGCGTGCGCATCGAATCGACGAACGAGATGAAACGCCGCAGGTTGGTGTCGTCGAGGGCCGCTTCGACTTCGTCGAGGATGTAGAACGGGCAGGGGCGCGTTCGATAGACGGCGAACAGAAGGGCGAGCGCCGTGAGTGATTTCTCGCCACCTGACATGAGCGACATCTTCGCAAGCTTCTTGCCCCGTGGTTGCGCAGCCACCTCGACCCCGGTCATCTCAGGGTCGTCCGGCTCCGTCAGTACCAGTTGCGCGGCACCGCCGGGGAAGAGGATCGCGAAGATCTCCTGGAAGTGAGCATCCACGGATTCGAAGGTCTCGAGGAATCGATCTTTCATCTTCCGGTCGATGGCGGCGACGACCTTGCCCAGAGCGCGCCGCGAGGTGTCGAGGTCCTCGATCTGCGCGGTCATGAAGTCGCGACGCGAACGCAGCGCTTCAAACTCCTCAGCGGCTACCGGGTTGACCGGGCCGAGGTTGGCCATGCGCTTGCGCAGTGCATGAGCCTGGTCCTCGGTCACCCTACGATCCTCAAGCGGTTCGGAGCCCAGAGCCGTCTCGATAGGCACGCCGAGCTCTTCGACGATCCGGCGAACCGCTTGGTTGACCTGGATCTCGAACTGTCCACGGGATACCCGGATCTCGCTGATGGCCTCGCTCTTGTCGGCGATCTCACCCTGAGCTGCACGAACCGCGTCCTGAGCATCGTGAATGGTCTGACGCAAGGATTCTGAGTCGGCCTGTTCGAAACGTGCCCGATCTCTGAGCTTGAGTGACCAGGACTCCGCATACTCTTGGAGGGCCAGATAGTGATCGTGAAGTGGTTGAATACGCAGCCGAAGCAGCTCGAGCGCCTTCTCAGTATCGCGCGACCGTATCACCGTCTCCTCAAGCTCGGTGATCTCAGCGGTGATGGTCTTGAGCTGACGCTTCAGGTGCACCTCACGCTCTGAAACGGTCGCAATCTCGACCTGGCACGCCGAGAGGCGTTCGGCGACCGCGCTTTCCTCCCTGAACCGAACATCTCGCACCTCGCGGGCGGCAGCGGACTCTTCCTCCAGGGATTCGATGTTCGCTTCACAAGCGGCGATAGAATCCGTCAGCTGCTGGACGAGTGGCTGGTCCTTGGACGAGCGTTCGTTGATGAGGTGCGCGCGGTTGGAGATAGACTCAGACTCAGCGTCGAGAACCGTCAGCTGCTCCTCAAGCCGGCCGACTTCCTCAAGCAGGGAGTCATGTTCACCCAAGAGGGCGGCCAACTTCTGAGACAACTCGAGAGCGTCCTGTTGCGCGAGGGCCAACGCATCCTCGGCCTCCGCCTGCGCGGCCTCCGCTTCGCCGAGACGCGCGGTCAGGGCACCCATATCCTCGTGGAGCGAGTTGATACGGCGCTTGCGGGCGAGGACTCCCTCGGTGTCTGCGACCTGGGTACCCAGCGTCAGTTTTCCCGACGGCCACACGACGGCCCCGGAGAGCGTGGTGAAGCGAGAACCCGTGGTGTCGGCGGCTGAAGCGGCCAGCGCATCCTCAATCGAGTCGACCAACATGACGTCGCCGAGAAGGGCCTCCAGAGCCGGTCTGGCCTGTTCGTCACAGTCCAGGTGGTCGAAGAGCCTCGTGCCCGCTGCAACAGTGCTCGAGTGATGAGAACGCATGTCCGCGACGGGCAGAAGGGCGATCTCGCCCGCTGCGTTCGACGCAACCGAAGTCGCCACGGCCGCAGCTGAAGCCGCGTCTTGAACCAGAAGGCCGAACAGGTCAGCCCCGAGCAGCCGCTCCACCAGTCCCTCAAAGCGGTCTGAGGTGCGGAGCGCCTCGGCGACAGGCCCGATGACACCAGGTAGCTCGTCACGCTTGGAGATCGCCCATGCAAGTGCCGGAGAGGCTGCAGCGAACGCGCGATCGACCTCTTCCAGCCCGCGTGCCTCGGCACGGGCAGACGTCAGGGCCTCTCGCTGGGCATCCAGTTCACGGCGGCGCGAGTCAAGAACGCGCACTCGCTTGTCGACATCTGAGTCGGCCAAAGCCATGTCACGTTTGACTCGCGCGGTGAGTGAGTCGAGATTGTCTAGACGCGATCGGCGCGCGGACAGCGTCGCCTGTCCAGCCTGACGGCTCTCGTGCACCTGGGACTGGCGCCGTTCCAGAAGTTCGATCTCCAACCCTGAAGACGAGACAGCCTGCTCCGCCTTGGAGAGTGCAAGGCGATCATCATCGAGAAGCTTGCGCGAGCGCCTCACCTCGGCGGACAGACGGGCCAGTTCATCATCAGCGGCCGTACGAGCCTTGCGCACGCGCTCGGACTCTTTGCGCAGCTCACTGAGCTGAGTGTAGAACCCGCGCAACCTCGCGTCGGTCTCAAGCCGATCGGCGGTCAGAGCCTCCAGTTCGCCCCCGCGTGAGGCCGCCCGTGTCTCCGCCTGGTGGAGTTTGGCGCGCAGTTCTGACAACCGCGAGATGAGATTCTTGCCCTTCTCCTCAAGCAAGAGGAGCCCCGCGTCCAGTCGTTCGAGTATGGACTGCATGCGGCGACGTTGCTCGGAGAGATCGCCGACGAACAGTCCCTTCTCTTCGAGCAGGGACTGGAACTTGTCGAGTTCATGCTCCTTCTCTGTGAGGCGGTAGCGCGACAGGTCGATGTCGGCTTCAGCCTCCTTCTCACGCTTCGAGATCTCGTCCCACTCTGCCTGAAGCCCACGCAGGTCATCGACGGCAAGGGCAACGTCGAGATCTCGGATGCGATGGACGAGGTCCGTGTGCTGAGTGGCCTTCGATGCCTGACGCTCCAGCGGTCTCAACTGTCGGTCGATCTCGAGGGCGATGTCGCGCGCGCGTTCCAGGTGCGCTTCCAAACCGGCGAGCTTGCGAACCGCACGCTCCTTGCGCTTCTTGTGCTTCAGGACACCTGCAGCCTCTTCGATCAGGGCGCGGCGATCCTCTGGACGTGAGTTGAGTACCTCGTCCAAGCGGCCCTGGCTGATGATCGAGTGTGTGTCCCGCCCGAGGCCCGAATCGTGCATCAGGTCCTGTACGTCCATCAGACGAGCCGGGGACTGGTTGATCAGATACTCGCTCTCACCTGAGCGGTACATTCGTCGGGTGATGGTGACCTCGGTGAACTCAAGAGGCAAAGTCCCATCTGAGTTGTCCAGCACGAGATCGACTTCCGCGACGCCAACAGCCTGACGCGCCGACGAACCGGCGAAGATGACGTCCTCCATGGCCTGGCCGCGCAGCGTCTTGGCGCTCTGCTCACCCAGGACCCACAGGACAGCGTCAGAGATGTTGGACTTGCCGGATCCGTTGGGCCCGACGACAGTCGTCACGCCTGGCTCCAGCGAGAGCACGCTCCTGTCGGCGAAGGACTTGAAACCCTTCAGTATCAGCGACTTGAGGTGCACGTTCCCCCTCGAAAAGGGCAGGTCGGACGGGTGGGTTGCCGCATGAGAGCGGCGGCGGACAGTGTATCACGACGAGGTGCCGCGTCAGGGGGTCAGATCCGGATCCATCGCCCTGAGTGCATCAGCAGCCGCAGCAGCCTCGGCATCCTTCTTCGAGCGTCCCGATCCCGAACCGCGGACGGTTCCCGCCACTTCCACGATCGCAACGAAACTCCGATCGTGGGGCGGGCCGTCAGTGCGGGTGATGCGGTACAAGGGGGCAACGCCGTCGGCCTGCAACAACTCCTGAAGGCGCGACTTGGGATTCTCGGGAGTGTGGGCGGCGTCGGAGCTGATCAGCGGTCCGAGCGAATCCAGAACCCACGCGCGAGCGGTCTCGATACCGTCATCGACGTAGAGCGCGGCGGTGAGCGCCTCAAACGAGTTCTCGAGCGCGGAGGTGAGTCCGCGCCCCGCAGTCCCGACCTCGCTGTGGCCCAGAATCAAGACGTCGGCAAGGCCGAGACGTGATGCTACGGACGCGAGCACCGTTCCGGCGACCACCGACACGCGGATGCGGGTCATACCGCCCTCGTCCATCTCGGGAAAGCGTCGATAGACCTCTTCAGCCACCAGCATCCCGACCACGGCATCCCCGAGAAACTCAAGTCGCTCGTAGTAGGCAGACGGGTCGCGATCCTCAGAGGCGGAGGGGTGCGTAATCGCCTGTTGGAGCAAAGCCCGATCAGCGAAAACGTGGCCGGTTATCGCCTCCGCTCTCGCGAGTCGAGCTTCAACTGAATCGACGGGCTTGCCCGCGGTGGCCATCGCGCGCCGGTCCTACGTGCGTGCGAAGACGAGGGTGGCGTTGTGGCCGCCGAATCCGAACGAGTTGCTCATGGCCACGTGCAGATCGGCCTGTCGGGCCACGAGAGGAACATAGTCGAGATCGCACTCCGGATCAGGGTCGTCCAGGTTGATGGTCGGAGGCACGAGCCCATTCTCCATCGCAAGTATGCAGGCGATTGCCTCGACGGCACCCGCTCCCCCGAGCATGTGACCCATCATGGATTTGGTGCTGGACACGAGGGGCGCGGTGTCGCCGAAAACGCTCTTGATCGCGTTGGTCTCAGCGAGGTCGCCCACCGGCGTGGAAGTGCCGTGGGCATTGATATAGTCGACGTCATCAGGTGTGAGTCCGGCCTTCTCCAGGGCCAAGAGCATCGAACGCCTGGCACCGGATCCGTCGGGAGCGGGAGCAGTCACGTGGTATGCGTCCGCTGTCGCCCCGTAGCCCACCAGCTCGGCTCTGATTCGAGCACCGCGGGCAACGGCGTGTTCCCACTCCTCAAGCACCAGTATCGCGCCGCCTTCCGCCATGACGAATCCATCGCGCGAGGCACTCCATGGCCGCGAGGCGGCCTGCGGGTCATCGTTGCGGGTGGACAGTGCACGAGCGGACGCGAAGCCGGCAACGCCCAACGGCGTGACACCAGCATCGAAGCCGCCCGAGACGACGATATCTGCATCTCCGCGCCGAATGACTTCGAAGGCCTCTCCCAGCGCGTGGTTGCCGGTGGCGCATGCGGACACCACGGCGTAGTTGATGCCCTTGAGACCGTAGCGAATGGAGATGTGCCCGGCGGCAAGGTCGACGATCATCATCGGCACGAGAAACGGGCTGATGCGCCCGGGTCCGCGCTCAGACAGGACGGTGGTCTGCTCCTCCATGGAGGAAACGCCGCCGATTCCCGAACCGACTATCACACCGACACGCAGCGCCAGCTCGTCGTCGATCTCGGTGAGCCCGGCCTCGCGCATCGCCTCGTCAGCGGCGACCATCGCGAACTGCTGGAAGCGAGACATGCGCCTGGCTTCCTTGGAATCGATCACCCCGGAAGGGTCGAAACCGTTCACTGAGCCGGCGAATCGAGTGGTGTAGGCAGACGCATCGAAGTGCTCTATAGGAGTTATTCCGCTGCGCCCGTTGGCCAGGGAGTCCCACATAGCGTCCACGCCGACTCCCGTGCAGGAGACGACACCCATACCGGTGACGGCGACACGCCTCATGATGTCGGTCCTCCCTGAGCAGCCTGCCATTCGCTCTCGAGTCTGCTCATCAACTCACCGACGGTGGGAACATCGTGTATGCGCGCGGCGGCAGATCCCGAGAACACCAGACCTTGCTCCACGTCACCACGTTGGGCCATCTCCAGCTCGTTGACGATGCAGTACTCCTTGTGACACTCCTTGAGACAGGCGCGGCAGCGTTCGATCTCAGGGTAGTCCTCGGCCTGAGTGCGGTGCCAGAAGGGGTTCTTCAAGGCGCGCCCGGGCAGACCGACCGGGCTCTTCACGATGACGATGTCGTCATCGGTTGCATCGACGTACATCTGCTTGAAGGCCTCGGGTGCGGAAGACTCGACGGTGGCGGCAAACCGGCTGCCCATCTGAACGCCAGCAGCTCCCCTGTCAAGCGCCGTCTTGATGTCGGCGCCCGTGACCACGCCTCCGGCGGCGATCACGGGAATCTGCACTGCGGCCACAATCTCGGGAAGCAGATCGAGCATCAATCGGTCGGTGCCCAGATGCCCTCCAGCCTCGAAACCCTCGACCACGACAGCGGAGGCACCGAAGCGTTCCGCGAGCTTGGCCACCCGAGCGCTGCCGACGATCGGCACGACCGGGACGTCGAACTCGCGTCCCCAGGCGAACACGTCGCGTGAGAACCCGGCTCCTGCAACGACGAGGTCCACTCCCTCGGACATAGCTGCGCGCATACGTTCCTTGAACTTGGTGATGGCCACCATGATGTTCACACCGATGACACCACCGTCGGCAAGCGCACGCGCGTTGCGAATCTCAGATACGAGTTCGTTGTGGGACAGTCCACTGCCGGCGATCAGCCCGATTCCACCCGCAGCCGCAACGGCCCCAGCCAAGGGCGACAAGGAGATCCGAACCGCCATACCGCCCTGGACTATGGGAAGTCTCGAGGTGGCCGTGCCGATTGTCAGGGTGGGCATATCCACGAGCGCAAGGCCTTTCGCCGAGAGACGGTCATATCGGCTCGGCGGCACCGACCACACAGGGCCGCCGAGCCGTTAGATCAGTGAAGGAACCTACACCTTCTCGATGTAGGCGATAGCATCGCCGACGGTCTTGATGTTCTCCGCCTCCTCGTCGGGGATGGAGATGCCAAACTCCTCCTCGAGGGCCATGACCAGCTCGACAATGTCGAGAGAGTCAGCGCTCAGATCATCGACGAAGGATGCATCCTCGGTCACGAGGTCGTCATCGACATTGAGCTGTTCGACGATGACGGCCTTGACTTTGCTCATGATCTCATCGTGCTCCATGCTCACACACCTCCCTCCACATCGTCATCCAACCGTGCTCCGCGGCGTCGCGTGACGCCTTGAATGGCTACGAGAATGTCATACCGCCGTCCACGGCGAGAACCTGTCCGGTGATATAGGCAGCATCATCTCCTGCAAGGAAGGCTACCGCACGCGCGACATCGCCGACGCTTCCGAAGCGCTTGAGGGCGATCTGAGCCCGAGCGGCTTCGCATACGGCCTCGGGCAGTGCGCGGGTCATGTCGGTCTCGATGAATCCCGGTGCGACCGCGTTGGCGCGTACGCCTCTACCCGCGAGCTCCTTGGCGACGGATTTCGTGAGTCCGATGACGCCCGCCTTGGCGGCGGCGTAGTTCGCCTGTCCCGCGTTGCCCACAAGGCCGATGACTGACGTGACCGAGACGATCGAGCCAGAGCGCTGCTTCATCATCACTTTGGCAGCGGCCCGGGTCACCGAGAAGACCCCGGTGAGGTTCGTATCGATGACCGCACGCCAGTCGTCATCAGACATGCGTACCAACAATCCGTCGCGGGTTATCCCCGCATTGTTGACGACGATATCAAGCGCACCGAACTCGGCCACCGTCGCATCCACCAGTGACTGAGCCTCAACGGGATCGGTCACGTCGGCCCGAAAGGCCAGCGCTTGGCCGCCAGCGGTGATGATCTCGGCAACTACAGACTCGGCTGCTTCACGAGACCCGGCGTAGTTGACGACGACGACCGCGCCACGCGCCGCAAGCTCGACTGCGATCGCTGCACCGATGCCACGGGATGCCCCGGTGACCAGGGCGGCCTTGCCGGAAAGATCGCTCATGAACGCGCCGCCTCCTCGATGACCGTCTCTATTCCCACCGATTCTACGGCACGGGCGCGTACCGACTCTATGCGCTTGGCGAGGCCGGTGAGCACGTTGCCCGGGCCGGCTTCGATCAGATGAATGGGTCCGTCCGCGGTCATCTGCGCCATCGTGTCCGTCCACATCACCGGGGAGGTCATCTGTCGGATGAGGCGCTCACGAATGGTCTCTGCGTCAGTGGTCGGACGCGGGTCGGCGTTCTGGTAGACAGGAAACACGGCGTCTGAGAAGTCGGCTCCCCTCAGGGTCTCGGCGAACGCGTGCGCCGCGGGCTCCATCAGCGGGGTATGGAAAGCGCCTGACACCTTGAGCGGGATGATGCGTCGGGCTCCCGCTTCAGAAAGCACGAGCGATGCGGCCTCTACCGAAGCATCAAGGCCCGAGATGACGATCTGACTATCCGAGTTATCGTTGGCGACCCAGACAGAATCGATACCGTTGAGACAGGCACTCACCGTGCTTGCGTCGAGCCCGATCACAGCGGCCATGGACCCTAGATCACCGGCGGTCTGAGTTGCCATCAGCTTGCTGCGTTCCACAACCAGCTCAAGGCCTGCCTCGACGGAATAGACGCCGGCTATCGCCAGCGCCGCGAGCTCACCCAGGGAGTGTCCTGCGGCGCCGTCCGGCTGCAGTCCACTGTCAAGCAGGGCGGTGCCCCATGCCCAATCGGTCAGATAGAGAAGAGGCTGGGCCACGCGCGTATCAGAAAGGTCCTCGTCCGAACCCAGAACAGAGATGGCTCCCAGCTCGATATCGCTCAGAGCTTCTGCTGCATCAAGTAGGCGCTCGAAGCCGTCGGTTTCCGGGGCGGCGTCAAGCATGCCGGCATGCTGGGAGCCCTGTCCGGGAAAGACGATCATCGTTCGGGGTTGAATCGTCACGATGCGGCCCCGCGAGGTAGGCTGCCCAGAACCGCTTCGGCCTCAGCGAGCATCTCTAAGACAATCTCGGCGGCGGGCTGGATGGAGCAGACCATGGCAGCGGCCTGCCCCGCCATGAGTGAACCCATCTCGATGTCACCCTGGCGCATCGCCAGCGCGAGTTTGCCGGAGCCGAGCGCTTCGATCTCGTCGACCTTGTTGTCCCGGTCGAGGACGGCGATCTCGCGAGCGAGCTTGTTCTTGAGCACGCGCACCGGATGGCCTGTGGACCTGCCGGTGACTACCGTATCGCGGTCCTTGGCCTTGATGACCTGCTCTTTGACTGCGGGGTGGATAGTGCACTCCGTCGCGCACATGAAGCGCGTTCCGACCTGCACCGCCTCAGCGCCCAGAGCGAAGGCAGCCGCGATGCCCCTGCCATCAGCAATGCCCCCCGCGGCTATGACGGGTACCTGCACGGCATCCGCGAGCTGCGGGATGAGGACGAATGTCGTGAGTTCGCCGATGTGGCCACCGGCCTCCATGCCTTCACCGATGATCGCGTCCGCACCGATGGACTCCATGCGTCTCGCAAGCGCGACCGATGGGGCGATAGGCATAACCTTGATGCCCTGTTCCTTGAGTGCCGCCATGTACTTGCCCGGGTTGCCGGCTCCGGTTGTGACGACAGGGACGTGCTCATCGAGAACCAGCTGTACCAGATCGTCGATGTGCGGCGTCATCAGCATGAGGTTGACGCCGAAGGGCCGATCGGTGAGGGCCTTGGCCGAGCGGAGTTGCTCTTGGAGCAACTCGGTGGGCATGTGGCCCGCGCCGATGATGCCCAGACCGCCGGCGTTGGACACGGCAGCCGCAAGCTCGGCGGTAGCCGTCCAAGCCATACCGCCCTGGATGATGGGGTGATCGATGCCGAGAAGCTTCGTGAGTCTGGTGCGCAACGCCATTAGGACAATGCCTCCTTCTCGGGCGGAGCCATAGTCCATGTCACGACGGCGGCCCCCCAGGTGAGCCCCGCGCCGAATCCTACGAGTGCGAGCAGGTCGCCGGGCGCGAGTCGCCCGCTAGTATACAGGTCGTCCAAAGCCAAGGGTATCGATGCTGCCGAGGTATTGCCCGTGGCCGCGAGGTTGAGGTAGACCCGCTCATCTTCGATACCGAGCCTCTCCTCAACGGTGGTGATGATGCGCTCATTGGCTTGATGAGGAACGAGCCAACGAAGGTCGGCCACCGAATGCCCGGATGCCGTCAGGGCCTCCTGAGTTGCTCGCGGAATGACGCGGACGGCGAACTTGAAAACCTCGCTACCATTCATCTTCAGGAAGTGGTCGTGTGAATCGACGGCCGCAGCAGTCACCGGATACGTCGCTCCACCCGCGGGAACCACCAGGTGATCGCCTCCTGAACCGTCGGCACCCAGCACGATCGCTTCGACACCGCTCACATCACCGGCCCGCAGCACGACGGCGCCGGCACCGTCACCGAAGAGCACACAGGTGGATCTATCGGTGAAGTCGATGAGACGAGTCAGCGCTTCGGCGCCGACGACGAGAACGGTGTCTGCTCGCCCGGACTCTATGGCCGCAGCACCGTACTGAAGCGCATAGATGAAGCTTGAGCACGCGGCCATCAGGTCAACAGCCGGACACGCGAGGCCGAGTTTGTGCTGAGTTCGGCAGGCGGTGGAGGGCATGATGTGGTCGGGACTGGATGTGCCCACCAACAGCAGGTCCACGTCGTCGGCTCCTACGCCCGCCCGGTCCATCGCCACGCGTGCAGCTCGTTCGGCGAGATCGGAAGTGGTCTCCCCTTCTGCCACGAAGCGACGTTCGCGAATGCCCGTGCGAGAGACGATCCATTCGTCAGACGTGTCCACGAGCTGTTCAAGGTCTGCGTTGGTTACCACGTGCGTCGGCAGATAGCCTCCGACACCGATGATCTGGGCGAACCGCTGCATTGTGCTCCATGGTGGTTAGGCATGCGAGCGCGTGGTGCGCGCCCGCCCGGTCGAGGAATAGTACCCAACGCTTGACACCATGTCCACGAACGCTTTCTCAGCGTACCAACGCGTTCGCGATGCGCGAGGTAAGGCCCCCGCGAACAGCCGTATCTCCGACGCGGATGGCGTTTGCGACGGCCTTGGCACTCGACGCGCCATGACCGATGATGCACACCCCATTGACACCGAGCAGAGGAGCGCCCCCGTAGGTGTCAGGATCCAATCGTGCCTTGAGGCGAAGGAGCGCGGGCTTCATCGTGGCGGCCGCCAAGGTAGTGATGACAGACGAGGTCATGGCCTCCTTGACCTGACGCAGCAGAACGCTGCTGGTACCCTCCAGAAGCTTCAGTGCGACGTTCCCGGTGAACCCGTCAGTCACGATGACGTCAGCCACGCCTTCGAGGACATCACGTCCCTCGACGTTCCCGATGAAGCCCGGACAGCCCTCAGACAGCAGCGCGAAGGCCTCTTGGGTGAGCACCGAACCCTTAGTGGGCTCCTCGCCGATGTTGAGAAGTGCGACCCTCGGCGCGTCGACAGACAGAACCGTCGTGGCGTACGCGGATCCCATGTGGGCGAACTGAAGCAGGTTCTCTGCCTTGCAGTCTGCGTTGGCACCTGCATCCAGGAGCACGCAGGGAAGGCCCACCGTCGGCAAGACCGTCGCAATCGCGGGCCGATGAACGCCGGGGAGTCGACCCACGACAAGCGTCGCTGCGGCCATGACGGCGCCGGTCGATCCCGCAGAGAAGAACGCGTCGGCGCGACCCTCCTTGACCAGACGAGCCGCAACGACGATCGACGAGTCCTTCTTCGCCCGGACCGCGCTTGCAGGATGGTCGTGCATGTCTATGGCTTCAGTCGCCACGACGGCCACGATGCGCTCGTGCGCGGCCGCCAGGGGTTCGACGATGTCGACGGGGCCGACGGCTATGATGCCGACCCCCTTGGTTTCCCGAAGCGACAGCTCAATGCCCGCGATGATCTCAGCGGGCGCGAAATCGCCGCCGACAACGTCGACGGCGATCATGGGTTGATGGGTGGACATCGACCGGGCTCCGATCCTTGTGCCAGAAAGGCGGACGGTCGTACACAATCAGTGACGACACCTACTCGGTGTCGATGATCTCCTTGCCGTTGTAGTAGCCGCAGCCAGAGCAGACGTGGTGAGGCAACTTGGCCTGCTGGCACTGGGGGCACACGCTGACGGTTGCAGCGGTGAGCTTGTGACTCGAGCGCCGTGAGTTGGTGCGGGCGCGACCGGTCTTACGCTTGGGAACAGCCATCGTCTCGATCTCTCTCTCCGTGAGGGTTGCGAACTTCGCTACCCGTATCCATTCACCTTCGGGGGCCAGAACGCCTGACCGCACGAGGCGAAACAATACCACGCCCACGGCAACGAGTGCAAAACCCCATTTTACTCGCCGGTGCCAGGTGCAACCGGGTCCTCGACAAGGGCAGCAAGCGACGCGAACGGATGATCGGCATCGGGGACCTGTCCACACCCACACGAATCCACGTTCAAGTCAGCTCCGCAGTGGGCGCACAGACCGTGGCATTCTTCATCGTGAACAGGCGCGAACGGAGCTTCCACGATGAGGGCAGCGAGGAGGGCAGGCCCCAGATCGACGGTGTCGTCCTCGGATACGGTGCCCTCGTCGTCCTCGCCGACCTCTTCGCCCACGGGGACGAAGAAGGCCTCGATCTCAGCCTCGATCCGTGTGGCAAACTCGCACAGACACCGAGAGCACGTGGCATTGACCAGAGCGACGACGGTTCCCGTGGCGACAAACCCGGAACCCGCGTTGCTGAGCGTGGCCATCACCCTGGCGGGCTCGACGAGGACGAATCGCTCGTCGCCAACACGGATCTCGCCTACGGCTAGTTCGCCCTCGATGTCCTCAGACAGTCCGGCCGTGTCGAGAATGTCGCTGATGTCGACGAGGAACGCTGTCATAGGGCCGGTGAGCGCCTACTGGCGCTGCGATACCTTGCCCTGGAGGCGGTCCCGGCCGCGCTGGACGGCGGTGAGAAGCTTGCCGAGGTTGACCTCCAGATTCGCGAGCATCTCGTCTGCGTAGTCCTCTGCGCCAAGTCGGATCTCGCGTTCTTGAGCGCGAGCGTTGTCCATGATGTCAGCGGCCTGCTGCTCGGCGAGCCGGACGATCTCTTGCTCGCTCGCGATCGACTGAGCGCGTCCTTGCGCCTCTTCGAGGATGCGATTGGCCTCCTTCTCCGCCTCCTCGAGCATCTCCTGGCGCTCCTTGACGATCCAGCGTGCCTGCTTGAGCTCGTCGGGGAACTGCGCACGGATCTCGTCGACGATCTCGTACACGGCGTCCGGATCGACCATCTTGTTGCTTGTCAGCGGTACGTTCTTAGCACCGTCGACGATCTCCTCGATCCGGTCGATAAGGGCCATGATGTCCATCGAACGTCCTCCCTATGAGGCTGGGTTCTGTGCTCGTTCCAACGCTGTGGCGACATGCCCGGGCACAAGCCCACGGACGGTTCCGCCGTGTTTCGCAATCTCCTTGACCGCAGACGAACTCAAGAACATGTACTCCGGCACGGCCATGATGAACATGGTTTCCACGTCTGCATCAAGACGCCAGTTCAGCGCCGCCATCTGGAACTCGCGTTCGAAATCCGTGACGGCGCGTAGCCCCTTCACAATCACCGACGCACCGACTTCTTCTGCGAAGTTCACCAATAGGGTATCAAAAGGGCGGACTGACACGTTGTCGAGATGCGCGACGGCCTCAACAAGCAGCTGTACGCGTTCGTCGACGTTGAACAGCGGGCCACCATTCTTCTCCGGTGATGAGGCGACCCCAACGATGAGATCGTCAAAGATGGCCGCCGCCCTTTCGATGATGTCCAAGTGCCCTGAGGTGACGGGATCGAACGTGCCGGGCACGACGCCGCGCTTCATGATCCCCGCCCCTCCATGTGCCGCGCTACCGATATGCCTATGGTGCCGTAACGCTTCTGAGCGACTGACTCGAACCCCTCGGGCCACTCCACCTCAGTGGAGCTGGCGTGCTCCCATGACACGAGTGCCCCAGGTTCCACTGCTCCAGTACTCAAAAGGTCTGAAAGCAGTGACCGAACCTGAGCAGCGTCGAGTGTATACGGAGGGTCCAGCAGAATCAACGAGAACGGACCGCCGATGCCGCACTTCGCCAGCGAGAACACACTCCCTTTGAGCACCCTGGACTCACCGCGCAACGAGAGCGAGTCGAGGTTATCGTCAAGCACCGACAAGGCAGCGCGGTCGGTCTCGACGAAGGTGGTCGGACCGGCTCCACGCGAGAGTGCCTCGATACCGAGGGCGCCCGACCCGGCGAATGCATCAAGGCACGGGCCCCCTCCGATCTCGGGCCCCGCGAGTGAGGCGAGCACGGAGAAGAGCGACTCACGAACCCGGTCGGTGGTGGGTCGTGTGTGATTCCCCTTGGGGGCCTTCAGGCGTCGACCTCGAAGACGACCGGCGATCACTCTCATCCGCTGCTCACCCAGTCCCCTGCGCCCGAGAACGTACGCTGGACCTCGCCGCGGAGTGGCGCGTGCATCGGTGAGGCCATATGGGGATCGACGAGCACCATTGAGAACGCGTCTGAGCGAGCGGCTTCGACCAGGTCAAGGTCGGTGAGCAAATCGGCGACCTTGAGGTCAGGAATGCCATGCTGACGTTCACCCAGAACCTGTCCCGCGCCACGAAGCATCAAGTCGCGCTCAGCGAGCTCGAACCCATCGCTAGACTCGACGAGGGCCGCTATGCGCTCCTTGGCTTCGTTGGAGCGCGGGTCGGTGATCAGCCACACCTCGCCAGAGTGGTCTCCCCGACCAACCCGGCCCCGAAGCTGATGCAGTTGCGCAAGACCGAACCGCTCAGCGTCCTCGATCAGCATGACCGTGGCGTTCGCAACGTCGACCCCCACCTCGATGACCGTGGTTGAGACGAGCACCTCGATCTCTCCGTTGCGGAAGGACTTCATCACCGCAGCCTTCTCGGCAGGCCGCATCCGACCGGTCAGAAGCCCTACGTTGAGATCGGGAAATACCTCACTTCTGAGACGTTCGGCCTCGCGTACTGCTGCCTTGGCTTGTGCGGTCTCACTCTCATCCACGAGCGCACATACGACGTACGCCTGATGACCGGCTGACACCGCCCGCCTCACAGCCTCATGCGCGGGGGCCGCCTGATGCGGCTTGACTCGCTTCGTCACGACGCCGGACGCGGCGTTGGGCCGGGATCGCAGGTACGAAGTCGCCAGATCGCCGTAGAGGGTGAGCGCCAGCGACCGAGGGATCGGAGTCGCGGTCATGACAAGCAGGTCGGATGCGGCCCCCTTGCCCCTGAGGCCAAGTCGCTGACCCACGCCAAAGCGGTGCTGTTCGTCGACGATCGCAAGTGACAGGCGGTTGAACTGGACCTTCGATTCAAGCAACGCGTGCGTCCCGAACAGCACGGACAGCTCGCCGCCCGCGCATCGGTCAAGAATCGCCGCGCGGGCAGATGCGCCCGTCGAGCCCGTCAGCACACCCCACGGGATACCTGCTGCCTCGAGCAGAGGACCGACCTTCTCGGCATATTGGAGAGCGAGCACCTCCGTCGGCGCCATCATCGCCGCCTGGAATCCCGAGTCATGAGCCGCAGCCAGAGCGCACGCCGCGACGACCGTCTTACCCGTGCCGACGTCGCCAAGAAGAAGTCGATTCATGGGGCGCGGCGCCGCCATGTCCGCAAGGATGTCGCCCACACAACGATCCTGGTCGTCGGTGAGCAAGAACGGCAGTCCCTCACGAAGCGTGCGAAGCGCCGAGCCATCCACGGTGTGTGCGACTCCCGCGACCTCACGAGTGATCGCGTGCCTACGCATGGCCATATAGAGCTGAAGGACCACGAGCTCGTCGTAGGCAAAGCGCCTGCGCGCCCGGTCCGCATCCTCGAGGGAGTCAGGGAAGTGCAGCCCGCGCAGAGCTGCGGCCCGCCCGAGAAGTCCCCGCTTCATTCGGATGGAGGACGGCAGTGGGTCGGCTACATCGCCAAAGTCATCGATGGCTGATGCGATGAGGCGCCTCAGCCACGGAGCAGTGAGACCCTCGGTGCTGTGATGGACGGGGATGACCCGACCGTCGGCGTCCGAGGAGTCCTTCGCCAGCTTCTCGACGAAAGGAGCCTTCATGGTGCGTAGCCCGAAGTCGAGTTCCACGCGACCGGCCAGGGCGACCCGCTCCCCTACCACGAACCTCTGCTGCACCCACGGCTGGTTGAACCACACACCTACCACGGTCCCGGTCGCGTCGGTGAGGGAGACCTCAGTGACGGCCAGACGAGGTCGCGGGCGCTTGACGCGAACCTCATGAACGGTGCCGACAATGGTGCAATCCCCTCCGATGCGAGCATCGCGGACCAGCGTCACCCTCGTCAGATCGACGTAGCGAAAGGGGGCGTGAACGAGCAGATCGAATACGGTGTTGATGTCGAGTCTTGACAGCGCCTGGGCGCGCGCGGAGTCCACGTGCCGGGCTGCCGAGGCAGGCTCGTCGAACGCCGCCAGTCTGTCGGCACGGCTGTGTGCCGGGGGCCGCGTTGACATGGAAGGCTACTCCACCGGGTAGTAGGCGCACCCGATGGCGCCCTGGCCGACATAGGTTCCGATCACTGCGCCGATGAGTCCGTTGGGCATGAGCTCGATGTCTGCACCGGTAGCTTCGATCTCGCGCAAGAGCTCGGCCCCCTCGTCATCAAGGCATGCGTGTAGAACGGTAAGCCGCATACGGCCGTTGGCCGCCGCATCTCGTGCGACTTCAGCGGCAATCAACTGAAGTGCCCGCTTTCGACCCTTCACCTTCTTGTAGGGTTCAACGATGCCATCTGCGTTGACGGTCAGAATCGGCTTGATTCCCAGCAGTGAGGCGGCGAGTCCTTGGGCTTTGCCTGCCCGACCGCCCTTGACGAGATACTCGAGGGTTTCCAGCACGAAGAGGAAGCGCATCTCCTGAGAGACCGACTGCGCACGCGCGACGATTCCCTCGGCGTCGGCGCCTGAGTCGCGTGCCTCTACTGCGGCACGCACAACCAAAGACAGCGAATGGCTGACCTTCTTCGTGTCAACCACGTGGACGGGGATCGGGGATTCCTCTGCAGCCATCAGGGCCGAAGCCACCGTGCCCGACAGGGCACTCGTCAGATGGACGGAGACGATCTCGGTACAGCCGCGCTCGGCAAGCTCGCGGTAGGTAGCAAGGAACTCCGCGGGAGAAGGCTGCGAGGTCTTCGGCAGGATCTCGGCATTGGCCAGCATCGGGTAGAACTCGGCAGGAGGCAGCTCGACCCAGTCCAGGTAGGTCCGGTCGCCGAACAGAACCTTCAAGGGAACCATTGTTACGTCGAGGCGGACGAGTTCTTCGGCAGAGAGGTCTGAGGTGCTGTCGGTGACGATTCCGATTGATCCCACGATGTGCGCTCTTTTCTACTCTGCGGACAGGATGACCGGATACAGTGGCTGCTCGCCGCGATGCGACTCGATCTCGACGCCGGGAAGTGACTCGCCGAGTCTGTTGACCAGACTCGTGAGGGATACGTCGTCAAGATCGGCACCGGCGAACAAGGTGAGCGTCTCGATGTCCTCATCGACCAGCGCAGCTGCGAGCCTGAGCGTGACATCGGCAACATCCTCACCGATGACGGCGATGTCGTCATCGTCGATGATGCCGATGACCTGACCCGCCTTGATCGGACCGGCGGAGCCAACGGCGTCCTTGACTGCGTGCGTCACCTCGCCGGTACGCACGAGGGACGCGGCATGCGCCATCTCCTCAAGGGAAGCCTCAGGCTGGTCGCCGCCGTCCCACGCGATGAGCGCCGCGAATCCCTGCGGAACCGACGTGGTCGACAGCACGTGTACCGGCCTGTCCGCGACGGTGGCTGCCGACTGAGCAGCCATGACGATGTTCTTGTTGTTGGGAAGGATGATCACCTGTGCAGCGCGGGTCTTCACGATGGCGTCCACCAAATCTGCGGTGGACGGGTTCATCGTCTGCCCGCCGTTGACCACAACATCAACACCCAGAGACGTGAGAATCTCGGCAAGTCCGCCCCCCGACGCGACCGCCACGAAACCGACTTCCTTGACGGGTTGCGCTGAGGAATCCTGGCGCAGAAGTTCGTCTCGGGCAGCCGTCTGGCGGCGCATGTTGTTGATATGCACCTCAGCCACCTCGCCCATCGAGGTGACGTGCGATAGGACCGCGCCCGGATCGTTGGTGTGAACGTGAACCTTGTACTCGCCGTTGCTGCCGACGACGAGCTCACTGCCGCCGACTGTGGCAACGAACTCCCCGACCGCCTCCTGGTCCACGTCCTCGCCGAAGAGTAGGAACTCCGTGCAGTAAAGGAACTCGCCATCATCCCAGTCATCAACCGGCTCCACAGACAGCTCACCTGCGGTTCTGGTGGTCGAGTCCGCAAGGGTGATCCCTTTGCCGGTCAGCGCGCCGACGAAGCCTTCGAGGAGGATCGCCAGTCCGAACCCGCCTGCATCGACGACGCCATTTTCCTTGAGTATCGGTAGAAGCTCAGGAGTGCGATCAACGGACCGATACGCGGCCGCTACGATGCTGTCGAGGGCGTCACCCGCATCCATCGCGCTGGCGGCCGCTTCCCGAGCGGCCAGTGCGGCGTCGGCGACAACCGTGAGCATAGTGCCCTCAACGGGCTTGCGCACCGCCTGATAGGCCACGTCGCGGGAACGCTCCGCGGCAAGAGCGATGTGCTCCGTATCCAGTACAGGTGCAGCCGAGATCCCCTCACACAGACCCCTGAGAATCTGCGACAGGATGACCCCGGAGTTGCCGCGTGCACCCATGAGAGCCCCATGAGATACGGCGTGGCACACCTCGGCGAGCGTTGCGCTGCTGTCGAGCTTGCCGACCTCAGCCACGACCGTGGACATGGTGAGCGACATGTTGATGCCCGTGTCGCCGTCAGGCACCGGAAAGACGTTGAGTCGGTTGACCTCGTCCGCGCGCTCGGCCAGGGCTGCGGCCGCCGCGCTGATCAGGTCGGGAACGCTTGGGGTCGAACCCTCGCCGCCCACTAAGACTGCCGCACCTTCACGCCAAGGACGTGCACATCGATGCGTGCGACGGCGACGTCGGCCATGTCCGTCATCGCGTAGCGCACCCGCTGGGCAAGATTGTGTGATACCTCCGCGATATTCACGCCGTGCTCGACAACGACGTACAGGTCGATCTCGACCCCGCTCTGACCGCCTGCGACGCGGACTCCCTTGCGGAGCTTCTGCCGCGGGAGAATCTGAGCGACGCCGTCTGCAAGCGTGGGGCTTGCCATGCCGACCACGCCGTAGCCCTCAAGGGCGGTGTACCCTGCAAGGTCCGCCAGAACGTCGTTGGCGATGTGAACCGCTCCCTGCGCGCACTTCGTCATCGTCGCACTCCAATCCCGGTCAGAGACACCCTCATCAGCTCACAGCTTGGCGAGCGAATCCTCGTCGGCTGAGTATATCTGATGAAGGGGTTGGCGCGACCTGACCGCGTGCAGTGATAGACACGGCCCGTTGCCTCACGTAAGAATGTCGTCGAACGTCACCTTCGTTGACTCATCATAGATGTCGTCGAAATCGGGTGCCTGCACCTCCCTTCTCCTGATCGATTCCTTGAGTGAGACGAGCTCATAGAGACGACGCTGCCGT